>DASUGE010000370.1:0-17231 GCA_036274215.1 Polyangiaceae bacterium
GAGCCGCGCCGTCGAGCATTCCCCGCCGCGCTCGCCCCCGCTCGAGTCGAGCGACAACCAAACGAACGCCTGGGTGCGCCGCGCCGTCTCCGATCTCAAGATGATGACGACGGAGTTGCCGACGGGGCCCTATCCGTACGCCGGCGTGCCTTGGTTCAACACGCCCTTCGGGCGCGACGGGATCGTGACGGCGCTCGAGTGCATGTGGTGCGCTCCGGAGCTCGCGCGCGGCGTATTGCGCTACCTCGCGAGCACTCAAGCCAAGGAGCTCGTGCCCGAGGAGGACGCGGAACCCGGCAAAATCCTGCATGAAACGCGCAACGGCGAGATGGCCGCCCTCAAGGAGATGCCGTTCGGCCGCTACTACGGCACCGTGGACGCGACGCCCCTCTTCGTCGTGTTGCTCGACGAGTATTACGTTCGCACCGCGGATCGCGAGCTGGTCGACGAGCTCTGGCCGCATGCCGAAGCGGCGCTCGCGTGGCTCGAGAACTACGGCGATCGCGACGGCGACGGCTTCATCGAGTACGAGCGCCAGCGCGCCAGCGGCCTCGTGCACCAGGGCTGGAAGGACTCGGACGACGCCGTGTTTCATGCGGACGGCCAGCTCGCCGAGGGACCGATCGCGACGTGCGAGGTCCAGGGGTACGCGTATGCCGCCTATCGGGCCGGGGCGCACCTCGCCACGTTGCTCGCGCTCGAGCCACGCGCGAAGGACCTCTTGCGGCGCGCCGAGCGCCTGCGACGCCGCTTCGATCGTGCCTTCTGGTGCGAGGAGCTCGGCACCTACGCGATCGCGCTCGACGGCCGCAAACGTCGCTGCGCCGTCAGATCCTCGAATGCGGGGCAATGCTTGTTCACCGGGCTCGTCTCGCGCGAGCGGGCGGAGGTCCTGTCGCGCACGTTGCTCGAGGGGCATTCCTTCAGCGGCTGGGGCATTCGCACGCTGTCGGACGGAACGCCGCGCTATAACCCCATGGGGTATCACACCGGTTCGGTCTGGCCGCACGACAACGCGCTCATCGCGCTCGGCCTGTCCCGCACCGGGTTCAACGATCTCAGCCTCGCGATCTTTTCCGCGCTCCTCGACGCAGGCACTCACTTCGATCTGAACCGCATGCCGGAGCTCTTTTGCGGGTTCCCGCGCGAGGCTGGCGCGGGCCCCGTGCTCTATCCGGTCGCCTGCGCTCCTCAAGCTTGGTCGGCCGCCTCGGTGCTGCTCCTGTTCCAGGCGTGCTCCGGCCTCACGATCGATGCGCCGCGTCGCTTGCTGCACTTCGGCCAGCCACGGCTGCCGCCGGGCATCGACTGGGTCGAGCTGCGCGAGCTTCGGATCGGCGACGCCGTGCTGGACGTGCTCCTCGAGCGGCACGAGGAGGACGTCGGGGTCAACGTGCTCCGGCGCGAAGGCAGCGTGCGAACGATCGTCGAGAAGTAGCCGTCGCGCCGGCTACGTCGCCTCGCCGCCCTCGGGCGCCTTGGCGGGCGCTGCGTACCAGCCCGCCTTGGGCACGACCTTCGCCTCCGCAGGGTCGGCCAAGTAGTGCGGCGACATGATCTGCACGCCGTGCTCGTTGAAGACGTCGATCACGTTGACATGAAGCTCGTGGAGCGCATGCGCGCGGGAGCGGGCGGACTCCGCGTGGCATTCGCAGACGAGCCGATACTCAACGTAGAAGTCGGAAAGCGCCGTCGCGAACACGCGCGGCGCCGGCGTGGCGACGATGCCTTCGGTGCGAACGGCAGCTTCAATCAGGAGCGCGTCGACCTGGCGCCAGGGGACGTCGTAGCCGACCGTGACGGTCGTATCGAGGAAGAAGCCTTTGCCCTTGGCGGGGCGTGAATAGTTCCTCGTCACGGTGCCGAGCACGACGGCGTTCGGCAGCGTCACCTCCTCGCCGAGACCCGTGCGGATCTTGGTCGTGAAGGTGCCGAGCTCCGTGACGGTGCCCTCCTGGTCACCGATGCGCACGTACTCGCCGACGCGCACCGTGCGCGAGTACAGGAGAATGAAGCCGCTCGCGGCCTGACCGAACAAGCTCGAGCCGCCGAGCGTCGCCATCAGGCCGAAAAGCACGGTCACGCCCTTGAACGCCTCGCTGCCGGAGCCAGGCAGGTACGGGTAGGCCATCACGATCGCGAACATCCACACGAGCAGCCCGAAGATCCGCCGCGTGGCGCGCGCCGTCTCCCCGTCGACCCAACCGAGATCGTGGTGCCCGCGCTCGACGCTGTCGAAGAACGGCCTCACGAGCCGGATCAGGCCGCGTGCGATCAGGAAGATCACCGCGGCGATCAGCAAATCGGGAATCGCCCGCACGATCCCGCCGCCGATCTCGACCGCGACGTTGATCAGGAAACTGTCGAGCTGCTCGCCCCAGGGCCGCGTGTACGGAAATTGGTTGAGGGAGTAGCTCGCCCACCGGTACGTGAGCACGAGCAGCAACAGTGTCGTGAAGGCGCGCACGAGCCAGCGCGAGACGCCGAACAGCCGTGACGGATGCAGCACGCTCGTGCCACCGAGCCGGACCCGAGAGGTGCTGTCCTGGAGCACGCGGGTCATGCGCCGCACGAGCGCTCGGCGCGCGAAAAACACGAACAAAAACGCGAACAGCAGCCCGGCCGACGCAACCGCCGTACGACCGAGAGCTTTGAGGAGCCGCTCCTGGCTGCGCGATTCGCGGGTCTCCGCGACGACCTGCTCGAGGGCGCGGCGCGCCGCATCGGTCGCGGCAGCGAGGCTCTCGCCCCCGAGCTTGTCGACATCGTCGGCGGTGAGTGCCAGACCGAGCGCGCCGTCGATGAGCAAGAGAGAGCCCTGCGGCTCGTGCTGCAAGGTCACACGCCCGGGACCGCCCCGCTCGAGCACGTCGTGGATGCGCGCGGACGAGCGGCGTGCGCGTTCTTCCGCACCGATGCCGAACAGCGGTGCGCGGAGGGTCGTGATCTGCCGGTTCAGAACGATGACCGGCGCCTCCACCTGCATGGCCGGCGTGACCAGAACGCTCGGCGGGTTCGGTGTCATCGCAGCCGAAGCGGACGCACCCGCGGCCGGAGCCTCCGCCGCCGCGGGAAACGCGAGCGTGAGGAACGCGACCACGAGCCAAACCAGCCGAAGCACGGTAGAAGAGCCTATCAGGTCCGCGTCGCGCTCCGAATCAGGCTTGCTTTGCCCAGGATCGCGCGACGTCCCACATAGAAAGTACCATTCTACGGGGCCGAACCGGGTGTTATGTCCATGGACGACTCGCGCCGAGACGCTCGGCTCTGCGCGTCTGGGCGGGGTTTTCCATGATGCTTTCGAAGTTCCTGCAGACGGTCTCGCAGACCCACGGCTCCGAGGCGCTCGAGGGCGCCATGATCTTCCTGATGCTCGAGCGTCCGCTCGACGAGCTCATCAGCCACGCGCTCTCCCTGGGCCCGTACCACCGCGGCAAACCGAGCCCCTGGTCGCACTGCTGCCTCCTCGCCGAGCCCTACCGCGGCCCCGAAACCCAAATCCTCGACTGCACGATTCGCGACGAGGCCGGTCGCGTCATCTGGCACGCGAACCTCTCCGAGGGCCTCGGCATCGTCTTCGAAAGCACGGTGGGTCACGGCGCCGGCGCCATCTACGAAGCGAAGGTCGGTGATTACGACGACCCGCGCGTCGTCGCGCGCGGCATCAAATGGTTCCCCGGCCTCGGCATCGACGAGCGCAAGAAGCTCGTCGCCTCGGCGCGCACGCTCAAAGCCGACCACGTGAAGTACGACCTGCCCGGCCTCGTGCGCGAAGCCGTGCGCCTCCTCACGCAGATCCCGCTCCCCGCCACCAAGAATCGGCTCTTTTGCAGCGCATTCCTGCAGGCAACGTACCGAGCCGCACTCGGCCCCATCGGCGACTTCGCACCCAAGCTCGCCGACGTTGACACGACGCCCGACGACCTCTGGTACTCGCACAAGGGTCTCTCGATCGCGGACCAGGATGATCGCGCCCTCCCCCACTTTCCCCGCCAAGCGACGCTCTTCGGCTCGAGCGCGCCGTCCATCGCCACCGGCTCGCAAGGCGTGGGAGCGCTCGAAACGCTCGTAGCCCCCGGTGACGCGCGCCAAGAAATGGACCGCGTGCTCGCCAAGCTCAAGGACGACGCCCGGGCGCGCCAGTTCGACGACTACGACCGCATGGTCGATACGCTCGAGAGCGCCATCTCGCAGCTCAATCGCGGCGTCACGGGCGGACAGTTCGGCCAATCCGCCGCCGTTCTTCACTCCGACGACTACGACCTCTCGCTCGTGCTGAGCTCCATGGCCGCGCCGCGCGAACCGACCGCGCTCGGCGCGCTCTACGGCCGCGACATCCCCGGCTTCCACCAATACGAGGATTTCGACGCCGGGTGGCTCGCCACCCTCTGGCAGCGCGTCACGACGCACAAGGTTCCGTTCCCACCCGCGCCCGCGAACCCGCTCGATTTGGTCTACACGATCCCCGACACGACCTCGCTCGCGATCGCCGGCGATTTCGGCACCGGCAACGCCTCCGCCCGCAGCATCGCCGGCGAGATGAGGAAGCTCGCCCCCGACTACACCATCCACCTCGGCGACGTGTACTACTCCGGCACGGAGACGGAGGAGCGCCGGCGCCTAGTCGAGCTCTGGCCCTCGGGCAAGCGTGGCTCGTTCGCCCTGAACTCGAACCACGAAATGTACTCGGGCGGCCACGGCTACTTCGGCGTCGCCCTCGCCAGCAACACCTTCAAGCTCCAGCGCGGCTACTCCTACTTCGCCCTCACGAACCGCAACTGGCTCGTCATTGGCCTCGACTCCGCCTACGGCGGCAGCTTCATGTACGCCAACGGCGCCCTCAACGACGACCAGCTCAAATGGCTCCGCGCGCTCATGCGCACGAGCGCGGCCCGCGCGGGCGCCGCGTACAAGAACGTCATCGTGCTCACGCACCACCAAGGCATCGAGCTCGACGGCACGCGCCGCGACCTGTTCCGGCAAGTAACGACCGCGCTCGGCAACGGACCGCAACGCTGGTACTGGGGACACGTGCACGGCGTCGCGGCATTCAAGCCGGTGGGCGTCGCGGGCGCTCAGCTGCGCGCGCGGCTTTGCGGGCATGGCGGCGTACCGTACGCATCGGACGCGCTGACGCCGGCGCTCGACTGGGTCGAGACGGAAGCGGCGGGGGATCCGCAGATCCCGAAGCGCGCGTTGAACGGGTTCGCGATGCTGCGGTTCACGCCGGACGGGCTCGAGGAGAGCTTTTATGACGAGCGGGGGCAGGTACGGTGGCGGGAGCCGTAGCCGCTCCCTTGCCCCTCACTTCTCCGTAAACCCATCCACCCCGTCCCACCCCACCGGCGGCTTCAACCGGTACTCCCGGCTCCGCACCGCGAGCTGCTCCGCCGCCCCATCCTCCGGCGCGCTCACGACGCACGCCCGGAACAAGCGCTCCGCCTCGTCGAACCGCCCGTCGATGTACGCGCTCAGGGCCTCGTCGAAGCGGGCTCGCGTCTGTCGTTTCGCGTCCCTGCGGAGCGCCGGTTCCGCGTCGAGCACCTCGTACAGATCGATCGGGTTGCGCTTGCCCTTCACGCGCACGCGGTCGATGCGCCGGAGCTCGAACGCTTCCGGATTCTTCAGCCGATCCCTCGTCTCGTGGCTGATCAGCAAGAATGAGCCGAATCTCCGCGTCAGCGACTCGATGCGCGCCGCGAGGTTCACGGGGTCGCCGACGACGCCGCACTTGATGCGGCTCGGACCGCCGATCGTGCCGAGCGTGAGTGAACCCGTGCTCACGCCGACGCCCATTTCGATCGGCTCCTTACCCTCGCGGCCCCGGCCCTCGTTGAAGCGGCCCAATTCCCGGCTCATCGCGATCGCGGCGTAGAGAGCGTTGTCCGGGTCGCCCTCGAATAGTGCGAGAATGCCGTCGCCTAGATAGCTGTCCACGAAGCCGCCGTGCTGCACGATCGCGGGCTCCATGTGGCCGAGATAGCCGTTGATGAAGCTCACGTGCTCGGAGGCGGGCATGCTTTCGACGAGGCGCGTGAAGCCGCGCACGTCGGAGAACAGGATGGACATTTCTTGGCGAATGCTGTCGCCGAGGCCGACCTCGACGATCGACGCGCGCTTCAGACTCCGCAAGAATTCCGCCGGAACGAAGCGGGCCTGCGCTTCGGAGACCAGGAGCTGCTGTGCGTGAGCTTGGGCGATGTCCTCGTAGAGGCGCGCATTTTCGAGCGCGATGGCGGCGAGGGCGGAGAGCACCCGCAGCACTTCGATGCGCTCCTTTTGGAAGGCGCCCGGTAGGCGGTTGTTCTCGAGGTACACCATGCCGGCGAGCTTGCCTTGCGAAACCAAGGGCAGGCAGATGACGGAGCGGGGCTCGGCGCGGCGCACGTACTCGTCGTGCTCGAACATCTGCGCTTTGCCCGCGTCGGAGACGACGAGCGGCTTGAGCGTCCGCGCCACGTAGCCGGTGATCGCCGTGGAATATCCGAGCGATTCCTCGGACGCATCCGAGGGGGCGGATGGCCGTTCGTTGACGTTGGCAGCGTCGATGTCCGTGCCCGCGGCAATTCGTAGCTGCCCCTGCTGGCTCAAGAGCACGAGGCCGCGCTGCGCACCGCTGTTCTCCATGGCGAGGCCGAGGAGCCGCTCGACGAGCTGCGGGAGTCGGAGCTCGGCGACGATGGCGCGGGCTGCTTTTTGCACCGATTCGAGATCGAGCGAGCCGGACGCGGCGACCTGTGCGCTCAACGTGCGGTAGTCGACGAGCAGGGGCGCAAACTCGACTTCCAGCACGCGCACCCGGAGCGGCGCGCCCCACGCCGCCCAGGCGTTTTTGGCCGCCGAGGCCGTGATGGCGGCGATGCGCATTTGGCCGCTCGCGGAGTAGAAGCGGGCCGCGGCTTCGAGCGCCATCGCTTGCTCGTGGAGGTAGCCGTTGCGTTCGGCGACTTCGATGGCGCGCTCGTATTCGGCGGCAGCCAGAGCGGTGTTACCCCGAAAGCGCTCGAGCTCGGCGCGGACGAGGTGGACGCGGTGGGCGTGGTTCGAGGGGGCGATCCTGGACCAAAGCTCGAGCCGCTTGAGGCTCTTTCGCACCTTCCGCAGGGCGCTGCTCGCGCCGGTTCGGTCCTGGAATAGCCGCTGGAGACGCAGGAGCGACGACAGGAACTCGAGCAACGGCGGGTAAACGGTCGCGAGGACGCTGTCGAGGTATTGCACCGCCCGTTCGCACGACTCCGCGGCGGCAACCGGATCGCCGTTGATGAAGAGCAAGAGGCCGCGCTCGTAGTGGAGCGAGGCGAGGCCGGCACGATCCCCGGTCTCCGCGCAGCGCTCGAGCGCGACCTGGTCGTCGAAGAGCTCCCCCGTGAGGCGCCTCGGGTCTTCCGTCTGACCTCGCAGGCATTTGACGAGCTGGTAGATGCGCCGAAGATCGTCGCGGAAGCGATCCTGGCCGAGGCGATGAGTCAGACGCTCGTAGCTTTCGGCCGTATCGTGGACCTCCGCGAGGGGGCGGCCCGAGAGCAGCATGTTGTAGGTGTGCGTGACGGCCCCCGCCGACGCGTAGGTGAGATCGCCGTGCTCGAGGGCGTGGCGCGCGGCTTCGCGCATGGGCTCGATCGTGTCGCGCAAGGGCTCGACCCAGTGGCGCACGAGCAGGCCGAAGATGACGTGGGTGCGGCCGCGACGACCGGCGACGCCGAGCGTTTCGACCACGCGCGGGGCGGCGGAGCCAATCGCGAAGCCGCGCGTGATGGCGTTGAAACCGGCGATCTGGATCGCGGCCCAGCCGAGCAGCGCCTCCGAGGACCAGGCGCTGTTTCCGTGCTCGAGGATGAGCTCCATCATGTCGCAGATGATGATCGGGAACAGGCGTGGCGAGGTGAGGTAGGCCGGGGTGGAGACGACGGCGTAGAGCTGCATCGCCGCGATGACCGCCGGGTCCTCGACGCGGGGGCGGTTCGCGAGCGAATCCGTGGTTTCGTTGCGCATGCGCCAGGCGGTGGTGAGCACGAGCAGCGTGACGGCGAGCTGGCTGGGGTTGGTCGGCAGCACACGACCGAGCTCGGCGAGCGCCGCGCGCGTGAGTGCGATGGCGCCCGCGGGATCGTTGCGCGCGATGACGGCGCTCAGACGAATTTGCTGCGCCTGAATGCGATCGAGCACCGTGCGACCATGCTCGAGCACGAGCGCCGTGCTCGCCTCCATGTCGGCAATCTCGCCGCCGAGGTAGCTCGACTCGGCGTGCTCGAGGAACGTGGCGAGGGCGAGCTCGTAGCTCTGGTCCCACCCGCTCGGTCCGAGGAGCCCGATGCCCGTGCGAAGGTAATCGCACGCGGCGAGGTACGCATTCGCGCTCTTGGCGCGCCGCCCGGCGAGCAAGCAGAGCTCGGCGATGCGCAGGCGCTCGCCGGTCTCGGTGACCCGAGCGAGGCCATGCCGCAAGTGCTCGACGGCCGCGAAGACCTGAGGGTTCGGGGCGTCGCGCCCGCATTCTTCGAGCAGGATCCGGCCAATGCCGAGGTGGAGCGCCTCGCGCTCGGGCTCGGGCGTGAGGGCGTAGGCGGCCTGGCGCACCTGGTCGTGATGAAAGCGGTAGCTGCAGGCAGCGTCGCCGCGCTCGCCCGGGACGGTGCGGATCAATCCCGCGCGGACCGCCTCGGCGAGGTCGGCTTCCACTCGCGAAAGCTCGCTACTCGCGATGCGGCCGAGTGTCGCGGCGTCGAATTCGCTGCTCAGGCACGAAGCAAAGCGCAGCGTGCGCTGCACCGGCTCGGCCAGGCGATGAATGCGGCGCAGCATCAGCTCGATGACGTTGCCGGTGCTGCCTTGCGCTTCGCAGGCGGCGAGGTCCCACTCCCAGCGGCGTGACGCAGCGTCGAAGTAGAGGAGCTCCTCCCCGTGCAGCATGCGCAAGAACTCTTCGACGAAGAACGGGTTGCCTCCCGTCTTGTCCCAAACGAGCCGCGAAAGCGGCCACAATCGCTCGACCGACTGACCCGTGGCGTTCGCCACGATGGCCGCCGCGCCGTCGAGGGCCAGGGCCGTGAGCTCGAGCTCGAGCAGCCCGCTGCCCTCGCGCGCCGACTTGAGCCGCCGGTGCAGGTCTTCCGCGCCCTCCTGCCGGTACGCGACGATCAGCATCGCGTGCTTGAAGCGCTCGTCGGCCGCGAGCTCCGCCGCCAGGGTGCGCGACGCCGGATCCGCCCACTGCATGTCGTCGAGAAACACGACCAGCGGGTTTTCGGGCGTCGCGAGCGCAACCAGCGAGTCTCTGATGACGTGCCGAAAGCTCGCTTGAGCCTGCTCGGCGTCGAGCTCGGGCGCCGGAGGCTGCGGTCCCAGCAAGAGCTCGATCTCCGGGACGAGCTCGATCAGGCGCTGGCCGTTCGGTCCCACCGCGGCGAGCAAGCGCTTCTGGCAGGCGACGAGCTCCGCCTCCGGACGCGCGAGGAGCGAGTGCGTGAAACCGCGCAGGGCCGTGGAAACGCCGGTGTACGGGGCGTTGCTCGTGAGCGGCTCGAATTTGCCGGTGCAGAAGAGGGCTCCGCGCTCGACGATTGTCGCCCGCAGCTGGCCCACGAGCGAGGACTTACCGACGCCGGCGTCTCCGCGAACCGTCACGCACGCTCCCCCACCCTCGCTCACTCGCTCGAACGCCTGAAGTAGCTCGGAGAGCTCGCGCTCGCGCCCGTAAACACCGCGCTGCGTCGCGAACAGCACCGAGTGGTCGCTCGGCCCGAGCTCGAACGCGCGCGCCTCATCCGGGATCGCCAGCCAGGTGCGGCAGCTCTCGAGATCGGCGAGCACGCCCGGCGCGCTGCGGTAGCGCTCGTCGGGGTTCTTGGCGATCATGCGCAAGATCACGCGCGCGAGCAGCTCGGGCACGTCCTCGCGCAGCGTTTGCGGCGACGGCGGCGTCGCGGCCAGGTGGTGGTGCAGCGTCTCGAGCGAGTCGTTCCCGGCGAAGGGCAACGCTCCGGTCAGGAGCTGGAACAGCGTGATGCCGAGCGAGTAGAGATCGGCGCGCGCGTCCGCGTTCCACTCCGTGCGGTTCGTCGTTTCGGGCGACGCGTACGCGGGCGTCGGGTGCACCGAGCCGGGGCGCGGCACCGCCTCCCCGAGGCGCAGCGCGGCGCTCATGTCGCAGAGCTTGAGCGCGCCCGTTTCCGGATTGTAGAGGATGTTGTCCGGATTGATGTCGAAGTGCGCGACGCCCGCCTTGTGCACGGCGCCCACCGCCCGCACGAGCCCGAGCGAGAGCTCGAGGAACCGCTCGATCGACGGGCGTCCACCGTTCACGTGGCTGCGAAGCGAGACGGCTCCGAAGTCCTCGAGCACGATGCCGAGGCTCGAGCCGACGGGCTCGAGCGCGTGGTGGCGGACGACGTGCCGCTCGGCCGGGCCCGCCCGCGCGGCTTGCCCGATGGCGAACTCGTGACGCAGGCGCGAGAGGTCGTCGGTCGACGGAAATCGCGCGACCGTCGTCTTGATCACGACCGGCGCGGCGTCGAGCTCGCGCCGCGCACGAAAGATCAGCGATCGACGACCGTGGTGGAGAGCCCTAAGGTCCGAGTAACCGCTGATCTCGAGCATTGGCTCCTAGCTAGGCCAGTGCTTCGAGTACCTCGCTTGCCGTGCGGAAGCCAGACTCCACGGCTCCGTTCATGTAGCCGTTCCACTCGATGGCGGTTTCGCTCCCCGCCCAGTGCACCTGACCGAGCGGGCGGCGGAGCGCCGAGGCCAGCGTCGGGTTACCGAGCACGCCGGGCGGCATGATCGCGGCCGGCGCCGGCACGCCGCTGAAGTCGCCCGGCCAATTGCGCTCCTCGTACGAGCTTTCGGGGGGCGACGTGTAGAAGTCGCTGTCAGCGAAGCCGTACACGGTTCGCAAGTGGGCGATGACGGCACGCGCGCGCTCCTCGGGGGGCTGTCGACTCCAGTAGTCGGCGGCTTCGCCGCCGATGAACGTCATGAGCTCGTAGCGAGTGTCGCGGCAGCCGTCGACCCCCGTAGGATCACCTTCGTAGACGTTGTCGAGCGTCCAGCCGATCGGAAACGTTCGAAAGTCGGCCATGGAGAGCATGTAACCCATGGCCCCCGGCGTGGCCGGACAGGTCGGGCACGCCGGGGCAGCCATCTCTCGCCAGCGGGGAGTCGCGAAGCGAACGAAGCCCTTGATGGTGCGACCGATGCGCCCTTGCATGTGCATGCAGAGCGCCTGCCGTGCTGCGTACTCCGGAGGCAACCCCGTGTACGTGATGCTCTCCGAAACGGCGGGTGACAGCGCGACGATGACCTTGGTCGCGCGCCACACGCCGTGGCCGTCCGTGTAGACGCGCGCCCCGGTCGCGTCGCATTCGATGCGCTGGACCCGCGCGCCCGTCACGATGTTGTCGCGACCGACTGCATCCGCGAGCTTGTTGATGGCGTCTTGCGTGCCGTAGCGAAAGCGCGTGCCCTCCGCCGTGCCCTCACCGCCGGCGATATCGACCAGGGCCGAATAGCTGCCCGCGCAGGCGGCGTAATAGAGCAGGTAAAAGAACGAGATCTCCCGGGGCTCGAGCGAGAACGCCGCGCGCACGGACGCCGTGAAGATCGTCGCCGTTTCCTCCGACATCCCGAGCTGTGGGTTCGCCGCGTCATAGCGCGCGCGCTGCTCGTCGATCCAATCCTGTGCGGTGATGGCATCGAGGATCGCGGCGTTCGGCAACGTCCAGGGCTCGCGCAGGTTTCGCCGCAGCTCGAGGGCGAGAAGATCCAGCTCGCCCAGGCGGAAGAGCGCGTTCGGCACGCCGGGAAAGGCGAGCGGATTGTCGCCCGGGAACGGGACGACCGCGCCGCTCGGGTCGTGGAAGATCCAGCGGCGGCGCGGGTCGAGAAAGGTGGGGACCGTCTCGATGCCGAGCGAGCGAATCAAAAACTGGATGTGATTTTGCAGCTGCCCGACGTACCCGGCGCCGAAGTCCTTGCTGCAGTCCCGTGTCACCGTCCTGCCGCCGAGCTCCGCGCCGGCTTCCAGGACGACGTACGTCATGTCCGGCGCCACGAGGCTCAACTTGTACGCCGCCGAGAGGCCGGCAAAGCCTCCCCCGACGATGACGACGATCTTCTCCTGCACTGATTCAGGCGGCATTCGCGTTCCTCACTGCGCGGTTCTAGCCCGCGCCGCCGGATGATGGCGCCGCCAGGCGGCTCGGGCCATGGTCATTTCATCTCATCCTCGACGACCCGCGCCGCTTCTCGTAGCGCCTGAAAATTGAGGATGACGAGGAAGCCGTCCTCAATTTTCAGCAAACCGAGACGCGCCCAATCGCCGAGGTGCTTGTTCACGCTCTCGCGCGTCGCATCGACCAGATCGCCGAGCTCCTGCTGCGAGAGCTTGATTTGGACGAGGACCGACCCTTGCGGCTGCCGCTCGCCGAACCGCGCAGCCAGATCCAAGAGCCGGCGCGCGAGGCGCGTCGCGACGTCGAGGGAGGCGTTGTCCTCGCTGCGCTGGCTCAGGTGCCGCACGCGCCGGGCGAGCACTTTGAGGAGCTTGAGACCCATGGCCGGCTGGCGCTCGACGAGCTCCAGAAACGGCCCCCGCTGGATCGACAACAGCTCGCAGGCCTCGAGGGTCCGGCACGTCGCGGAGCGAACGCCACCGTCGATCAGCGCAATCTCCCCGAAAACTTCGCCGTCCCCCATGATGTTGAGCACCGTGTCGCGTCCGTCCGGACCGCTCGAGACGACCTTGAGCCGTCCGCGCACGATGGCGAACAGCGCGAGCGCCTCGTCCCCCTGCGTGACGACGGCCGTGCGCGCGGGGTAGTGACGAACCTGCGCGAGCGCCGCGACCTTCGCGAGCTCGTCCGCGCTGAGCTCACGAAACAGCGAGATGGACCGGAGCAGGTACTCGTAAGTTTCGGACATCGGTCATCGAGCGGAGACCCGAACGCTCGCCCCATAGACCCGTTCGGCCGCCCGGTCCATCGCCGGCTCGGGTTTCACGCAAAAACGCCCAACCTGTGAACTAGCTCATAGGGGCGCATCGAGGCCGCGAGCTACGAACTCTCCATGCTCGCAGAGACGGTCAGTAGCTCACTCACGCCGGTCGCCACGAGCCCGAGGGTTCTCACCGAGGACGATAGCGGTCTCACGTCTCACGAGCGTGAGGTGGTGCGTGCGGCGGCGGTCGCGGCCATCGACATCTCGACGACGCGGGCGGATTTCCGCGCCATGTGGCGCGAGCTGACGCAGGGCCGCCTCCGCGTGCTCGACGCCTATTTCCACGGCGACCAATGCTATCTCCTGCTCCTCCCGCAGGCCCATCAAGGAGGCTCGACGCTGAGCGGTCGCCGGCTCGAGATCGTCGAGTCGGTGTTGCGCGGCACCCGCCAGAAGGCGATCGCGATCGACCTCGCCGTTACCCCGTCGACGGTGGCGCTCGAGTCGCGCCAGGCCTTGAAATCTCTGGGTACCGACACGAAGCCGTCCCGCGTTCACCCGCTCTTGATGCTCGCCGTGCGTGCCGCGGAGGAGCCGACCCGCGTCGTCGCTCGCTCGGCGACGCTCGCCGTGCGCGACCTCGAGGTGCACGTGATGGCCACGCGAAGGCCCGAGGGCTCGCTCGTCGGGCGGATGCCGGGCGCGGAGCTCGAGGTGATCCGCGGCTTGGTCGAAGGGCTCTCCTACGACGAGCTCGCGCGCCGGCGCGGCACGTCGCGGCGGACGGTCGCGAACCAGATTTCGGCGGCGTTTCGCCGCCTCCACGTATCGGGCCGCAACGAGCTCGTGCAGGTGCTCTTCAACGGCGACGTGGCGCAGGGCGAGCTCCCGAAGGTCGAGCGGCCCTCGCTCCGTGAGGAGCTCCGGCGCGCCCTACGACGCCAGCGGCGCGTCGCTGCCGAGGCTTGAGTCGCGGCCCTAGCGGGGCGCCGTACACGGCTTCAGCACCGTGAGGTACCAGGGCGCGGGGTTCTGGCAAGCGCCGCAGCTCAGCGCGAGGAGCCACGTGTGCGTGGCGTCGATGCCGGCGAAGGGCTTGCCGGTGTTGGTCGTTGCTTGCTCGAGGGGGAACGTCGTGCCGGTGTCGACGGTACCTTCGAACATCTCCACGGCTATCTCGTCGAGGCGGCCGAAATACTCGCCTTCGAGCAGCTCGGGAGACTGGTCGTAGCTCGCGATTCGAACCTGGGTGATCGAGCTGGGGAGGAACTGATTGCCCGCCGCCGTGACCTCCATGTCGGTCCAGTCGATCGTCATGGCGCCGACTCCTGGCGGGACGTACGTCGCGGGACGCGACGCGATGTGGGCGCTAAAGTCGATGACGGTCGACGTCGAGGTGATGTCGACGGTCGTATTCGTCGAGTCGGGATCGAGCTGGAACGTCCCGAGCATGTAGGTCCCTTGTCCGTAATCCTCGCCATGAGCGACCATCACCGAATAGAGGTGATTCGCTGGCGGGTAGTACGAGGCGTTGAGATAGTTGACGATGGTCTTCTCATCCAGGGCGCCTGCCGGGACCGTCAAGTCGAAGACGCTCGCGCTCCTCACGCCGTCCGACACCAGGATATGGCCGATCACGATGGGATTCGCCAACGTGTCGTCGTTGAGAGCCTGCTCGAACTCTTCGAGGGTCATTTGCCACAGCGCAATTTCGACCATATCGACCGTATCGAGGTCGAGCGGGCGCCCGCGAAAGTCCGTCGTGACGCCGCTCCAATCGAACAGGATGTCGGATTCCGGTTTCACGAGGACCGGTGGGATCCTGTACGCGCTCGCAAATTCGTAGTTCTGCTCCGGCGATGCGATGAGCGTCGTTTTGCACGACGGGTCAACGACGCCGCTCGAGCCAGCGGTCGCGCCGAGCGTGCCGCCCGCGCCGCCAGTGCCCGCCGCCGTCGATGCGGAGCCGCCAGCACCGGCCGCCGTCGATGCGGACCCGCCCGCGCCACCAGCGCCGCCGAGCGTGGGCCCTGCCCCCGTCCCTCCGCTCGAAGGCGGCGGCGCCGGGGCGCGGCAGAACCCGAGATCGCAGCCGTGCTCTCCGCCGAGCACCGAGCAATCGCCGTCACTTTTGCAGGCAACGTCACAAATCGCGACGGCGCCCGGCTCGACGCTCTCGTTCGTGCACACCGCCCCTTCCGAAAGACCGCTGCAGTCGCTCTCGCCGACGATGCACGGCTTCGTGCACACGCCCGAGACGCATTCGAGGTCCCCGTCGCACGTCGACGCACAGCGGTGCAGAAAATGAGACTCGCCGCCCGTATACGGACCCGAAGTGGACTTCCCCGCACAGGCGAGCGCCGTGGCCAGACCGACCGCTCCCCAGAATACCCCTCGCACCTTTCCACGTCTATTCGGCTTCATGTTCGCCGGCCTTTCCGTTCTCGCGCATGCGCACGCATTGTCCCACGTAGGCAACGACCTCTTCGAAGCTCTCCTCGCGCCGCGCCCGCTGATTGAAGGCTTCGACCTTCTTGCGCAGCTCGCCCAGGCTCGCGCGGTGCGCGGCGAGCAGCCCCTTCACCTCGTCGTAGTGCGGGTGCCCGGGCCACACGTCGAAGGTGTAGGTGCTGCCGCCGACGGCCTCCGACACATCCGCGGCCTGTAGTCGCTGACAGATCGTCTGCACCATCGCCTGCACGTGATCGAACACGGAGGCTTCCCAGCCGATCGACGAGCCGAGCGGGATCACGAACTCGCGAGCCGCGATGCGATCGCCGCTCCTCTGCACGCGCCCGTCGGCGACCAAGCGCGCGACGACGGCCTCGGTTTCCGCCACCGACTGCGACACGAGCTCGGCTAGCGCCTCGACGGTGAGCGGCCCATCGCGAAAGGTGAACACCCAGGCGAGCTCATCCAAGCCGTCGCCGCCCGCGAGCGCCGACAGCTGCCCGAGCTCCTGCTCCGTCGCAGCTCGATACACGAGCCCGGTGCCGCTCCCCGACGACAGCACGAGACCGCTAGCGCTCAGATCCTTCAGGATCGACGACACCTCGAGCTCGCCGTCACGCTGGAAGCGCGCGAGGACGCGCGAGCGAGGCACGAAGCTCTCCTTCCGGATGAACTCGAGCACCGCTTGCCAGAGCGTCTTCTCGCTTTCCGTTGCGCTCTCCGTCAGGCGCCGGACCTTCCGGATGTACGCGCGCAGGGCCATCCCGAACATGTCCGCGCTCACCTTGCGGCTCACGCCTTGCGCCTCGAGCTCGTTCGCCAGCTCGACGAACACCTGATTGGCGACCTGCGCGAGCGGAGCACGGACCCCGCCCGAGGTGGCAAGCTGGGCGATGAGCACGGTCACCTGCCGCACCATCGAATTGATGAGAACCTGAGCGTTCATGCGTGGGGCCGCCTCCCCCGCCACCAAGGTCGTGCGGAAGGTGAAAAGAGAATGCCCGCCCGGCTGGTTTCGTGAAAGATGACCCGGGAGTCACCCACGTTGAACGGGGAGCGGTCACGAGGCATCCAACCTCCCCAATGGCGGTTTCTGCGAGGCCGTGGAGCGGGCGCGTCGTGGTCCTGGCGCTTTCGGCGCTGATGGTGGGGGCGTGCGACGATGGCGGTGAGCCGGACGGCGAACCGGGAGGTGCCGGCCACGGGGGAAGCGTCGCGGGACGCGGCGGAAGCGGACGCGCTGGGACCGGCGGCAGAACCGGAGGGCGCGGCGGAACCGGCGCACCCGGTGGAAGCGGGGCCACCTTGCTTGCGACGAAACCGACGGCGTCAAGAGCGAGTGCGTCATCACGAAGAACACGAACATCGGTGAGACCACGACCGAGACCGGCTCATACAACGGTCCTGCCGCTAGGATGCGGACCGCGATCATTTGCAACGGCTGCGGGCGCGTCGACCACAACGTCGTCACGGGCCTCGCCGGGCTCCGCTGCAACGCGTCCACGTGCGTGTCGCAGGCCTACGGCCTCCAAGTGCTCGGCGGCTCCCCCTGGATCACGGCGATCACCGCCGCCGACGTCGACGCCCTCGCGTACCTCAACGCAAGCGGCACCCTCGACGCCCCCTGCAATCCCACGAGCGACCAGCACCTGCCCGCCGGCTCAGCCTGCATCAGCGCGGGCTCGACCACGGACGCACCGCTCGTTGACTTCGACGGCGACCCCCGCGACTCCGAGCCCGATATCGGACCTGACGAATACGTTCCCTAGCCCGCCGCACCGCCCGCGCCTGCGCTCGCGCCCGACCCCCCGCTCCCGTTCATCCCCGTCTGCCCGCCCTCACCGTTC
>DASUGE010000371.1:0-2368 GCA_036274215.1 Polyangiaceae bacterium
GTGATGTCGCTCGGCGCGAGGACCGCCCGCGTCACGGGCTCATCGCCCCGCGAAGGCTTCGAGGGCAAAGCGGGCGATTTCGGCGCCCATCCACGGGCCCGCAACGACCAGCGCGAGCGCGACGGCAAGCAAGCGAGGCAGATGAGCGAGCGTCGCGTCTTGCAGCTGCGTGGCCGCCTGAAGCGCCGAAACGACGGCACCGACCAGCGCCGCGAGGCCGACGACCGGCAGCGAGAGAGCGATCGCGAGCAGGAGGGCGCTCTGGGCGAGCTCGGTCAAGCTCGAGAGCGACGCCATGCCTAGCCCCCGTCGGGCGTTTCCGGCGTCTCGGTGCCGCCGGTGCCGCTTGCCGCGCCTTCACCCGTTGCTGCGCCGGTCCCGCCCGTGCTGCTGGTTCCACCCGTGTCGGGAGTGTCCCCGGCGCCGCTCGTCCCGTTCGTCCCGCCGGTCCCCGTGCCACCCGTCCCGGTGTCTTCACCGTGCTTGGTGCAAATCTCTTGCGTGGGGGTCGTCGTGGGGACGCAGCGGGTGTCGGTGTAGGCCCCGTTGGGTTTGCAGCAAACGTCCGCCTGCTTTTGCTGGAGCATGCCGCACGGCGTGCAGATGAGGCCGTCGTCGCAGTCCTGGTCGCCCGCCCACAGGAAGTCGCAGCGCTCGCCCTCGGCTTGGCGGCTGCAGCCGGTGCCGAAGCTTGCCGCGACACCGACCACGAGGCCGACGCGGACTAGGAGGCGGAAAGCGCTGCGCAGCATGACGCGAGGCCTTCTAGCACCGGATGTTTGCCGGGATCAACCGGCCCCCCGGCTGTTCTTTGCCTCCACGGCTTCCGCGAAAAGCCGCGTGTACGAGAGCGCGCTCATGATGGAGAACACGAGGGAGACGTACACGAGGGCCCGGCCGACGTAGACGAGATCGACCATGCCGAGATCCAGCGGGCCGAGCGTCAGGTGGTACGGGTAGCCGAGGATCAGACACAGGATCCCGACCATCTGGAGCGCCGTCTTGGTCTTTCCGTCGTCGCCGGCGGCGATCACGACCCCTTCGCTGCTCGCGATGCTGCGGAGGCCCGTGACGGAGATCTCGCGGGCGAGGAGGAGCGCGACGGCCCACGTCGAGATGCGCCCCATCGGAATCATGTAGATGAGCACGGCCATCACGAGCAGCTTGTCCGCGAGCGGGTCGAGGAACTTTCCGAGCACGCTCACGACGTGCATGCGGCGCGCGAGCCAGCCGTCGATGAGATCCGTGAGGGCCGCCGCCGAGTAGACGAGCGCCGCCCACCAGCAGTCCTTGGGGGAGCCTCGGTCGATGAGCAGCAGCACGAGCGGGATCACCACCATGCGGCCCATCGTGAGGAGGTTCGGCAGATTGAAGGCGTCTTCGCTCATCGAGCGGCGGCGTCGCTTGCGCTCGGCGCGCGTCGGGCGCGGCTTTTTCGCCGGGGGCGGCGGAGGAGTGGACCGATTCTCGCTCGGAGTGGTCATGCGTCGTCGAGCAGCACGGCGCCTTCGCCCGCAAAGGAGACGAAGCCGTGCGCGTGGGTGGGGGATTCTTCGGCCGTGAGCGGCTGCGCGAGCATGCGCCCCGTCCAACCGGCGACCGATTCGCTTCGAACGATGATGCGACGCTCCGCGCTGACCATGAGCGCGCGCAGCGGACGCTCGCTCTCGACGAGCACGAGGCCGCGGCCGGAGAGCTGCACGATGACGATCGGCGCCGGCTCCTGCGGTGGGGCCGGCAGGCGGCCGTTCTCGTAACGGGCGCTCGAGTCGAAGCCGAGCAGGCGCGCCTCGCGCAGGTAGACGAACTCGCCGCCGAGCTCGAGCGCCGCGACGGTGCGGCCGCTCGCCGCCGCGAGCGCCGCCATGCCCGGCCCCTCGAGCAAGGACCACGGTGTTGCGGGGCCGCCGAACGGCTCGTCGGTGGCGCGGCCACGACTGCGACGGCGCAGCGGCGTGCGCGCGAAGCCTGTGCCGTCGGGCTGCACCGCGCGCAGCGCATCGTTGCGAATCGCGAAGCCGACTTCCACGCGCACGAGCGCCATGCTGCCGCGCACGACCAGCCGCTCGCGCGCGTCGGGCGCGCCCACGGCGACCTCCGCGACGAGCGCCGACGGGGAGCCCGGGTGGGGTGCCTCCTCGGCGGGTGGCGCCGGGTTCGCTTCGGGCGGCACGCTGCGACGCGACGGCGGCGCTAGCTCCATCGCCTCCGAGACCGGCGGCAGCGAAAGCCCCGCGACACCCGGCATGCGGGTCTGGCCCGACGGCGGGCGCGACGGACGCGGGCGCGCGGGCACGACCTCCTCGCCGGGCTCGACCGCCCGCCAGCGGCGCGAGCGCACCGGCTCGAGCTCCCGGGCTTCCTCGCG
>DASUGE010000372.1:0-3470 GCA_036274215.1 Polyangiaceae bacterium
ACACCAGCAGCAGCAACGGCAGCGGCGACAATGCCGCGATCGTCAGCTTGCCGGAGATGGGGATCGTGACGGCGAGCGCGCTCACGAGCGCGAACACCGTGTTGATCACGTTGAGCACGCCGAAACCGAGCAGCAGGCGCACTTGCTGCAGGTCGTTCGTGACGCGGCTCATGATCTCGCCCGTGCTCATGCGCCGGTAAAACGAGGGACCGAGCTCGAGCAGGCGCTCTTCCAGCTCGGCGCGCAGCTCGTATTCGGCGTCGCGGCCGGCGTTGAAGACCACGACGCGGGACAAGACCCGGACGACCGCCGCGCCCAGCATCACCACGATGAGCGCGATGCCGAGCCAGACGGCCCGCCCGTGGTGGGGCCCGAGCGCGTCGTTGATGGCGACCCGCAGGCGCGTGTCGAACCAGTACTGGGAAACCTGGTAGGCCCCGAGCAGGAGCACGCCCACCGCGTAGCGCGGGCCATGGCGGAAGAGCTGCGCTACGAGACCGGTCGGGACGCGCGCGGGAAGCTCGGCCATATGAGCGGGCTCACTTAGAGCCCAACCTCCAGGATCGCAACCTCACGCGGCGGGCGCCAGAACAAAAACACCGTAAAGACTGCCATGACGGCCGGTCACGGAACGTTTTCCGCCTTGGGTAAACGAGCTCGTACCCACCTTGACTCGAAGGACGTAAGCTTGGCGGTCTTGACTAGACGGCGGCATCGCGCGAGATCCGTCGAGCCCATGCACCGTTTTGGTCTGGTCGTGCTCGCCGCGCTCGCCGCGGCGGCCTGCAAGAAGGCGCCGAGCGTCCCGGCCTCCGACGGTCGTCCGGAGGTCGAGGTGAAGGTCGACGCCACCGGTTATCACCCGGACAAGCTCCACGCCAAGGCGGGAAAGCCGCTGCGCATGCTCGTGACCCGGACGACCGACGACGGCTGCGGCCAAGAGATCGTCGTGCCGAGCCTGCATCTCAAGTACGAGCTGCCGCTCAATCAGCCCGTGGCCATCGACCTCACCATGCCGGAAAAGGGCGAGCTCGCGTTCGCGTGCGGCATGGACATGTACAAGGGCTCGATCGTCGCCGACTGACGCCGCCGAGCGCTCGCGCGTCGCTTACAAGACGCCGATGCTGAAGTGGAACGCGCCGATCGACTCCCAGTAGCGCTGGTCTTTGCGGCTCGGGAACAGCTTGTCGAGCACGCGCTCCACGTTGAAGCCGTAGTCGAACACGAGCGGCCCGATCGGCGTGCCGATGCGGAGGCCGGTTCCGGTCGCGTAGCGCAGCGTGAAGGGGGAGATTTGGCCGGGCGTCGTCCAGAGGTTGCCGGAGTCGAGGAAGAGCGCGGTCTGGATGCTGCCCGTGAGCGGGATGCGTAGCTCCGCGCGCGGGTTCACGAAGAAGTCGCCGCCGCGGATCACGACGTCGTCGATGGTGAGGCCGGCGTTCGCGAGCAGCTGGCGCGAGATGTCTTCGGGCACGAGCGAGTCTTGAGCAAAGCCGCGGATCGTGTCGGCCCCGCCGAGGAAGAAGAGCCGGTCGGGATAGGTGCGGGAACCTTGGATCAGCTGCTGGATCGCTCCGGCGCGCAGGCTGATGGCGAGCGCCAGGCCACGCTCGCTGAGCCGCAGGTAGCCGGCGACGCGCGCGTCGTAGCGCATGAAATCGCTGGTCGTCGGCGTGAAGACGCTGTCCTCCGGGCTCGGCGCCGCGTTGGTCGCGCTTTCACCGGTCGGGGTCGCGTGCACGTGCTCGGCGCCGAGCGAGAGGAGCGTACCCGTCGTCGCGTCGAGCGGCTTGTCGCGACGATCCCAGGAGGCGCGGCCGCGCTGGGCGAACACGAAGGTCGTGCCCTCGGGTACCCGGAAGGTGTTGCGCTGCTCGGGGTGCGACTTCACGTACTCGTCGAGGGCGCCCTTCTCTTCTTCGCCGAAGATGCCGGCGACGTTGCGCTCGACCGAGCCACCGAGCTGAAATGCGACGCGCCGCGTGGGTCGATAATAGAGGGTGGCGATGGCAGCGTCCTTGGTGACGCCGTAGTCGCGCGCGTTGTCGCGCACGTCGATGCCGGAGAGCTCGGCCGGGAACAGCGGACCGAGCCCGATGCCGGGGAATTGCAGGGTGATCGAGTTGCGCCGCTCGAGGCGGTCGCGCACGATGAGCTCGTCGTAGTTCTTGCGGACGGCGTCGTCGAGGATGAACGCGTCGGGCAAATAGCCGAGCTGGCTCGCGACCGTGAGATGGATCCCCTCGCCGCCGATGTTCAGGTAGTCGTACTGAATCAAGAAGCGCACGCCGTCGCCCGTGCTCACGCCCGGCAACATGTCGATGTGCTGGCGCTTGCGCTCCTCGACGCGCACGACGACCACTTTCTCGCGCGCGGGCACGTACGGATCTTCGAAGCCGACGGTCACGTTCGAGAACACGCCGAGCTGGCCGAGCAGCTCTTCCGTGCGGCGCGCGAGGCTCCGCTTGTAGAGCCCGCCGATCTTCAGCGCGATGCGCTCGCGGATGAGTCCCTCGCGCGTAGTGCGCGCGCCGCGCACGTCGATGCGCGACACACGCACCGGCTGCCGCTCGCCGATCACGAAGCGCGCGCGGCCGTGTTTATGGTCCGACGACAGGTCGAGATTGACCTCGACCTCGGCGAACGCGAAGCCGAGCTCCGCGTAGTGATCGGCGATGCGGCGGCGCGCGTTTTCGAGCTCCACCTGCGAGACGGGCGTCTCGAGCGTCAGGGCGGCCGCTTCGGCGAGATCCTTTTCGACGACCTGCTTGTTGCCCTCGAAGGAGACCTCGTACAGCGTCGTGCGCGGGCCGAGCTTGACGGGGAGGTAGAGCACCGCCTGCGGCTCGCACCAGATGCCGCGCTTGGGATCGGGGCGGCACGTGAGCGTGGGATCCGGCGTCGCTTCGTCGAGCGGTAGGCCGATGGGATCGTAGCGACACTCGGTGGGCGGCCGGCGGCGCGGGCCGATCGGGATGCAGGCGCCGGGCTGCGATCTCGGGTCGCAAGCGCGCCGGAGCAACGTCGGCGGACCCACGCTCGCCGAGAGGTGCCCCTGCGAGCGAAACAGGTCGCGCAGGTGCTCGATCGCCTTGTCGTAGACGTCCGGGACGTAGCTCTGCCACGGGTTCAGCGTGAGGGGCGTCTTGCGCCGGCCCTGGCTGCCGGGCCCGTAAAGCTCCCGCGCGGCGTTGTCGTCCACGGGCGCGATCACGTCGCTTCCCCCCGGGAGCTCGGAGAGGAACGAGTCGATCTCGCTCGAGACTTCGGAGGGCCGGCGCTCGGTGAGGCACGGGTACTCGCGGGACGTCACCTCGAGCGGGCGCGACTCGCGGATCACGAACACGAGCCGCTCTACCGACGCCGTTTTCCCGCCGCGCTCCTCGAAGCGGATGTCGGCGTCGAGAAAGCCGCGCTTTTGATAAAAATCGCGCAAGCGATCGACGAGCAGCGAGGGCGCGCGCTCCTCG
>DASUGE010000373.1:0-2883 GCA_036274215.1 Polyangiaceae bacterium
CTTTTCGCCCTCGATGCGCTCCGCCGCGCTTCGCTCGCGGCCCATCGGAGGACGCTTTTGGCTGTTTTTGGGGCTGGTCTCCGCCTCGGCCCTCGGCGTCGCCTGCGGTAGCGGTGGCGACGCGGGCTCGCATGGCGGCACGGCTGCCAAGGCCGGGACGCTGGGAGAAGCCGGTGATCAAGGCTCGGGCGGCACGACCGGGAGCGGCGCGACGAGCGGCTCGAGCGGCAAGAGCGGCTCGAGTGGCAGCACGGGCGCCGGCGGCAGCGGCACGTCGGCGGGCGGCGACGGGAGCACCGACACGGGCGGCACGACGTCCTCGGGCGGCGACGCAGCGACCGGCGGCTCCACCGCCTCGGGCGGCTCGAGCGCGACGGCCGGCAGCGGCGCGACGGCCGGCACCGACACGACCGTCACGACCGCGTGCGACAACGGTCTCGACGACGACGGCGACGGCTTGGTCGACGGCCTCGATCCCGAGTGCACGGGCGCGTTCGATCAGGACGAGGGCACGTACGCCACGGGTGTCCCGGGCGACAACAAGGATCCGAAGTGGCAGGACTGCTTCTTCGACGGCAACTCGGGCGGCGGCGACGACGGCTGTCGTTACTCGACCTCGTGCCTGACGGGTGATCTCGCTGCCGACGACCCCGCCTGCGAGCTCGCTCAGAATTGCATCGACTACTGCGCGAGGCTCACGCCGAACGGCTGCGACTGCTTCGGCTGCTGCACCGTGCAGGACGCCGACGGAACGAACGTCGACATCTTCACGACCTCGACCTGCTCGCTCGACAAGCTCGACGACGAGGACGCGTGCCCGCGCTGCCAGAAGAGCATCGCGTGCGACAACCCGTGCGGCGAGTGCGAGCTCTGCCCCGGCAAGACGGAAGCCGATCTCCCCGACAGCTGCGAGCCCCCGCCGCCCACGGGCAGCGGCGGCACCGGCGGCACCGGCGCGGGCGGCAGCTCCGGAACGGGTGGCTCACCGAGCACCGGCGGCACCGGTGGCACCGACGTGCCCCCGCCCCCCCGCTACACCTGCGACGGTGGCCAGCAGGTCTGCGGTACGGAGCTTCCGAGCTGCGGCCCCGGCATGTATTGCCAGCTCGGCTGCTGCATGCCGTCCGTGCGCTGAGGTCGACGCTCCGCTATGACCCAGTCGCATGAGCGACTGGGTCAACGGCAGCTGCCACTGCGGGAGCGTGCGCTTTCGCGTGCAGGGCCCGCTCGACCACGTCGTCGTGTGCAACTGCTCCATCTGCGACAAGAAGGGCTTTCTGCACTTCATCGTGCCCCCGGAACGGTTCGAGCTTCTGACGGCGCGTGATGCGCTCGCGACGTACACGTTCAATACGGGCGTCGCGCAGCACACGTTCTGCAGCCGCTGCGGCGTGCACCCGTTCTACGTGCCGCGCTCGCACCCCGACGAGATCGACGTGAACGTGCGCTGTCTCGCAGGGGTCGAAATCGCCGCCCTGCCCGTGCGCGCGTTCGACGGGCGCCGTTGGGAGCAGCACGTCGCGGCGTTGAGAAACGAGCGCTAACCGACAACCCGGCCGGACACTCGCTCGGCGCCGCGCTCGATGGCAGAATCCGTCGAGACACTTGGCCGCCCGCGATACCTCGGCACTCGGCTACCGCCGCATCGTCATCCTGTTGGTGGCGCTCGTGGTCGTGCCGACGTTCTTCCTGCTCGCGCTCGGCGTGGTGCTGCTCTTCATCGGCGAGGCTGCGCTCAACATCCTGATGGGCATCTTGGTGCTCGCGCTGAGCGGGGCCGCGGCGACGGGCGTCGTGCTCGTGTGGGTGTTCGTGCGGCGCGAAGCGAACCTGTCGCGACTGCAGAGTGACTTCGTGTCCAAGGTGTCGCACGAGCTTCGGACGCCGCTCACCTCGATTCGCCTGTTCGCCGAGACGCTCGCGCTCCGGCGCGGCGACGCTGCCACCGCGGAAAAGTGCATCGAGGGGCTGTCGAAGGAGAGCACGCGCCTGCGGGAGCTCATCGATCGCCTGCTCGACTGGGGCGCCATGGAGAGCGGCGGTCGCGAGTTCGTGCTCAAGGACACCGATCTCCGCTCGATCGTCGAGACGGCGCTCGAGGCGTTCGAGCCCGTGCGCGAGCGGCGCCACGTCGAGCTCAACGTCGCCTTGCCGCCCGAGTCGCTGCTCGTCCGCGCCGATCGCGGCGCGATGAGCGACGCGCTCTTGAACTTGCTCACGAACGCGTACAAGTACGGCGGCGATCCACCACGCATCGACGTCTCCTTCGTGCAGGGCGCGCGCGACGTCACCGTCACCGTGAAGGACAACGGCCACGGCATCCCCGCGACCGAGCACACCCGCATTTTCCAGAAATTCTACCGGGTGGACGACCGTCTTTCGCGCGAGCGCGAGGGCTCGGGACTCGGGCTCGCGATCGTGAAACACGTGATGAAAGCCCACCGCGGGCGCGTCGAGCTCGTGAGCGACCCGGGCAAGGGCAGCGCGTTTTCGTTGGTGTTGCCTTCCGCCCCGCTCGGCGGCTCGGAACGCCCGCCCAGTCGTGAGAGCATCGCGCCGAGCCACATTGCCTGAGCTAAAATAACCGAAGATGCCTGACGATCCGAAGCCGCGCATTCTCGTCATCGAAGACGACGAATCGATCACGCTCGGGCTGCAGATGAACCTCGAGGCGGAAGGGTACCGCGTCACGGTCGCGATGGACGGGGAGGAGGGGCTCGCGCAGGCGGGCGACGGCGGCTTCGATCTGATCGTGGTCGACGTGATGCTGCCGCGCATGAACGGCTTCGAGGTGGTGCGCTCGTTGCGGGCCAAGGGCCAGATGGTGCCCGTCATCATGCTGAGCGCCCGGGGCGCGGAGATGGACAAGGTGATGGGCCTCGA
>DASUGE010000374.1:0-12054 GCA_036274215.1 Polyangiaceae bacterium
GGGGGTGCGAAGCGAGGGGGTCAGGCGCATGGACAGGTTCTCCGAAGGTAGAAAAGCCGGCGGACTGTCCGCCGCCTTGCCGTTTCCGAAGGTTTCCTCGGGGTGGCCCCCGCTGAGTATCGTTTCGGGCATTGCACGGGAATGTCTCGATTGTTTCCAAACGTCGAAAAGCTGAGCAAAACCAGCGTGCCGGCCATCCGACCCGCTTCTTTTGCAAACTTCCGTTATTTCCGCGAGGAGTCGCAGGAGCGGCGACGCGCGCGCGGTCAGAGGTCTTTGATCGCGAGCTGCACTTCGGGGTGCTTCGGCGCGCGGCGCGCGACCGAGCCGAGGTACGGCTTGCCGCGCTTGTCACCGGTGACGACGAGCGCACGCAAGGCGAGGAGCCGGATGGTGAGCGGCGAAGCGTCGGGCGGAAGGTCGAGCTTGGCCACGCGCGCCACCGCGGCAGCTTGCTCGTTCTTGTCCTTCGAGTGCGCGTCCACGAACGCGGCAAGCCAGCCGCTGAGTGGCCCGAGCACCGCGGGGTACTTGGCGATGAGCGTTCGCGCACCGGCCGTGTCTTCGGCCGCGACGAGATCGTACGTGCGCTCGACGAGTAGCGGAGCGGTCACGTTGCCTTCGAGGGCCCGCGCCGAAGCCGACACGGCATCCCCCGCTTTGCCCTGGTAGCGGCGCAGCCGCGCAAGTCGCAAGAGGTGCACCGGGCGGAGCGCCTCCCCCGTTCGCGCGCCGAGCACGCTTTCGGCCGTCGCGAGGTCGCCCTGATCGAGCGCGGCGTCGGTCACGATCATCTCCCCCCAGGGCACGCTCGGATCGCGGAGGCCGGCTAGATCGGCCGCGAGGGGGTACTTCGTGCCGAGCAAGACTCCCGAGCCGGCGGCAAGACCGGAGAAGGTGTGCGATGTCTGCGCTTCGCCGAGCACCTTGAGCGCGGCGTCGACGTCGGAAGGCTCGAGCGACTCGTACGCAGCGACCGCCCTCACGACGGCCACGTCCGCGCTCGCCGGATCGAGCTGCTCGACGGCCTTTTGCGCCTCGTCGATGCGCCCGCCGAGGAGCGCGACCCGCGCGGCCAAGGTTCGCGCCCGCGGGTAGGTCGCCGAGAACGAAACGGCGCGCAGCGCCGCTTTGCGCGCGAGCGTCTCGTCGCCCGCCTCGATCGCCAAGAACCCGAGACCGGAGGCGAGCGCCGGGCTATCGGCCGTGCGAATCGCGGCGTCGAGCGACGTCGCGAGCTTCTCGTGCTCGCCGGCGTGGACCGCGCGCGCCGCTTCCAGCATGGGCGGGACGCAGGAGAGCGGCGCGGGGAGCTTCGCGATGTCGTCGCTCGAGAGCTTGGCGTCGGCGGGCGGCTCGTCACCCCGCGCCGGATCGACCACCCACGCGAGGGCTCTGAGCGCGCGCGTCGCGGGCGCGTCGCCGAGCTTCGACTGCAACGACTTGATCGCCGGCATGGCGCGCTCCTTACCGAGCTCGAACAGCGCCAACCGAGCGAGGAAGATGTCGGCCGCGACGAGCTTCGCGTCGAGCGAGCGAGCCGCTTCGTAGCGCTCGATCGCGCGCAGGTCGCCGGCGTGCTCGAGCACGGCGCCGGCGGCGAGCTGATACATCGCGTCGTGGCCGGCCTCTTTGTCCCACTTCGGAAGCTGCGCGGCCGCGCCCGCGAGGTCGCCTTCCACGAGGAACGAGGCCATGCGGCCGAAAGCGAGCTCCTTCTCGGGCAGCCCCACGGTCCGGCCGCGATAGATGGCCGAGTCGATGCCGCGCGACTCCTCGTTCACGAGCAGCGCGCGCAGGACGCGGTTTTCGAGCCAGAGCCGGCCGGCGCGCTGGCTCCGCGAGTCGAGGTCGAACGCTTCGGACAGCTTCTGATCGGTGGATTTGAGCTCGGCGACGCCGCCGCTCTCGAGCAGCCGCTCGACTTCGTTCGTGAGCGCGAGCGCACGCGCCGCGCGCTCGGTTTTCACTTGTCGCGCGTATTGCCAGCCACCGACACCGGCGCCCGAGACCAGCACGATCGCGACGAGCATGAGCCACACGCCGCGCGATTTCTGCCGCGGAGGTTGCTCCCAGGCCGGTGCCGCACCACCGCTCGGCTCGAACACGCCGACGCGCGCCAGGTGCTCGAAGAGCACGCTCGGCGCGGGCGGTCCCGCGTCGTAGCGCGTCGTCGGCTTCATGCTGTCATGGCTCCGCGGCTGGTCCACGAACGCCGGGAACGGCTCCGGCTGCGTTCGCGTCACGGGCGCGGGCACCTGCGGAACGGGCTCCGGCGCGGGACGGGCAGCGGGTGCGAGACGAGCGGCGGGTGCGGGACGGGCGGCGGGCGCGGGCGGCACGCCAAGCGCGGGCAACTTCGCGGCCGGCGGCACCCTCAGGTCGCTCCGCGGCTGCGCGGGACGAGTCGGCGCATCGAATGGGTTCTTCGCGCGCGAGTGCGTCGCCTCTTGCGCGACGCCGCGCGTGTCCGTCGGCACCTCCGCCTCGGAGTACCGCATCGTGAGATCGTCGTCCTGCTCGGGCGCGGGCGGCGGAGGCGACGGCATGGTGACCGCCTGCGCGGGCGCCCCGCGCTGCGCCTTCACCGGCATCTGCACGCGACCCTGGGGCGCAACGCCACCGCCGGGCGGAGCCACGCCGATCATCGTGCGAGCCCGAACGTTCCGCGCATGCTGAGGGACGACCGCGGGCGTCGGTGCCGGAAGCTCGTCCACCTGGCTGATCTCTTCCACCGAATCGAAGCGCGGCAGGCTCCCCGCGCGTGGATTGGTGGGCTCGTCGCCCGCCATCTGCGCCGCGAGGGGGTTGGCCCGAATCGGCCGCGCCTTGACGGTGGGAGCGGGAATCGAAAGCTGCTTCGGCAGCGCGCGTGCTACTTCGGTCGCCACGGCGGGCGCACCGACGCGCTTTTGGAGCGCGATGTAGAACGTCGCGCGGTCGTGCCAGTGCGTCGTCTCGGCGTCGCGCAGCCCGAGCTGCATGGCGCGAGCGAGCACCTTTTCGGCACGCATCGCGTCACCGCGGCGGAGCAGGACCTCGCCGAGAAAGCGATACGGCTTGGGGCTCGCAGCGTCCGCCTTGCCGGCGGCGACCAGCGACGCCTGCGCTTCCGCGAGCAGCGACGCGTCGAGGTACATGCGGCCGACCGAGAGCATCACGGTCGCATCACGCCCGTGCCACTGCTCCCCGATCCTCCCAACCTCTCGAACTAAGGACTCTTCTCCCGACGAGCCGAGGTACGCACAGAGCGCCACCGTGGAATCTGCGTCGGGGTTGGACCGCCAGGCGGCGAGCAGGTCGTCGAGGGCGCCCAAGCTAGTGGGTCTCCGAACCAGTCATCCAGAGGTCCCGAGGATAGCGGACCTTTTTGTCGCAACGTACCTCTTCCCGCTGAAATTCTGGGCCCGCTGGCCGGGCTCCTGTTCGACTTGAGCGCGCGTGCGCTCACCCTGAAACGTGCAGTCGAAAGAATCTGCTAAAGAGAGAGCGCTCCACACCTACCTCCAACCACGATGTGCGGCGTCTTCGGCATCTTCGGCCACCCTGAGGCCGCAAATCTCGCGTACCTCGGACTGCACGCGCTGCAGCACCGTGGCCAAGAGAGTGCAGGCATCGTCACGAGCGATGGCAACCAGCTCTCGGCCTACCGCGGCATGGGACACGTCATCGACGTCTTCCCGCCCGAGCAGCTTGCGCGGCTCAAGGGCGACATCGCGATCGGGCACGTGCGCTATTCGACCGCGGGGGGGTCGATGCTCAAAAATGCTCAGCCCATCGCCGTCGATTATTCGCGCGGGTCCATGGCCGTCGCCCACAACGGCAACCTGACCAACGCCGAGGCGCTGCGCGAGCGGCTCGAAGCCCGCGGATCCATCTTCCAGAGCACGAGCGATACCGAGGTCATCGTGCATCTCGTCGCGATCAGCACGCAGCGCGCGCACGAGGATCGCGTCGCCGATGCGCTCTCACAGGTGCAGGGCGCGTATTCGCTCGTGTGCCTCACTCCCACGTCGCTGATCGCCGTGCGCGATCCGCTCGGGATCCGCCCGCTCTGCCTCGGCAAGCTGAGCGAAACGGGCACCTGGGTCGTCGCGAGCGAGCCAACGAGCTTCGACCTGATCGACGCCCACTACGCTCGCGACATCGAGCCGGGGGAGATGGTCATCATCGACCGCAGCGGCCTGCGGAGCACGCGCCCGTTCGCGGAGGTGAAGCGCCACACGTGCATCTTCGAGTTCGTCTACTTCGCGCGCCCCGACTCGACGCTCGACGGCGTCAGCGTGTACGAGGCGCGCAAGAACCTCGGTCGCGAGCTCGCCGCCGAGCACCCGGTCGAGGCGGACGTGGTGATCCCGGTGCCCGACTCCGGTGTCCCGGCGACGATCGGCTTCGCGGAGGCATCGGGCATTCCGTTCGAGCTCGGCCTAGTCCGCAGCCACTACGTCGGGCGCACCTTCATCGAGCCGCAGGCGAGCATTCGCCACTTCGGCGTGCGCCTGAAGCTGAACCCCGTGGGCGCGGCCCTCCAGAACAAGCGCGTCGTCGTGGTGGACGACAGCATCGTGCGCGGCACCACCAGCCGCAAGATCGTGAAGATGCTGCGCGACGCGGGCGCGCGGGAGGTGCACATGCGCATCTCGAGCCCGCCGACGCAGTGGCCCTGCTACTACGGCATCGACACGCCGACGCGCGGCGAGCTCATCGCCTCGACGCACTCGGTCGAAGAGATCAACCAGTATATCACGAGCGACACGCTCGCCTACCTCTCGCTCGACCGCATGCAGAAGGCGGTCGTGAAGGCGCGCAGCGACGCGCACGGCCGCGGGCCCAGGCGCTCGCTCCCGATGGCTCATCAGACACTCGGGACGGACAGTTTTTGCCAAGCGTGCTGGACGGGCGAGTACCCGATAGCTTTCGTGCCTCACCCGAGAGTTAAGCAGATGCGGCTTTTGGATTGTTGAGAGCTAAAAAGAGCGGAGCGCCCGGAGAAGTTCCTTGGGCGGCGCGACCCGGACCGCCTGGCGACGATCGCAAATCGAAAGGAACAACGCGCCGGCCTCGCCGGTTTGTCGTAGGGGTTGGCGCTTCAGTCGCTGACGTCGATCTGGCCTGCCAAGACCGCTAGCTCGTCTCGGCGCGGCTTCGCCGCGCGGGTTCCCTCGCACGAGCCCGTTGAAACGCTACGCACCACGCTTTCGCTGGGCGCGCTTTGAGCTTTTCGCCGGGCGCGCTTTGAGCTTTTCGCCGGGGCGCGCTTCGAGCTTTTCGCCGGGGCGCGCTTCGAGCTCTTCTCCGGAATGCTCGTCCAGAACGCTCCCCAAGACTGAAAGCACGCACGGAGAGAGCTCAAAGCGCGCCTTGGCGAAAACCTCCGCCCACCCCCAAAACCAAATTCCCGAGTACACTTTCCCCATGTTCTCGGCCCTGCCCGAGCAAGTCTCCGTCTACGAGGTCTCGCCTCGCGACGGCCTCCAAAACGAAGCCGCTCCGGTCCCGCTGGAAGGCAAAGTCCGGATGATTCAGGCGCTGTTGGCGTCGGGGCTCAAGCGCATCGAGCTCACGAGCTTCGTTTCGCCGCGTTGGATCCCGCAGCTTGCCGATGCGGAGGAGCTCGTGGGCGCGCTCGGCGTCGGGACGGGGGACGTGACGTTCAGCGCGCTCGTGCCGAACGCGACGGGGCTCGAGCGGGCGCTGCGCGTCGGGCTGCACGAAATCGCCGTGTTTCTCTCCGCGTCGGAGACGCACAACCGCAAGAACACGAACAAGAGCATCGAAGACTCGCTCGAGACGTTCGCGGAGGTGGTGCCGCCGGCGCGCGCGGCGGGCCTGCGCGTGCGCGCGTACATCTCGACCGTGTGGGGCTGCCCGTACGAGGGCGACGTACCCATCGAGCGCTCGCTCGAGATCGCCGAGCGGCTGATCGAGCTCGACTGCTACCAGGTGTCGCTCGGCGACACGATCGGGGTCGGCACGCCTCTCCAAACGCGCCGCCTGCTCGAGGCCTTCCTCCCGAAGATCCCCGCGCCGAAGCTCGCGCTCCACTGCCACGACACGCGCGGCACGGCGCTCGTCAATTGCCTGGTCGGGCTCGAGATGGGGATCCGCGACTTCGACGCATCGGTCGGCGGGCTCGGTGGCTGCCCGTACGCGCCGGGCGCCGCCGGAAATCTCGCGACGGAAGACCTCGTCTACATGCTGCACGGCATGGGCATCAAGACGGGCATCGACCTCGATCGGTTGGTCGAAGCGGGCCGCATCGCGGAGCGCACCGTCGGGCGTCCGCTGCCGGGCAAGGTGCATCAAGCCGGGCCGCCGCGCATTCGGCGTGACAGCCGCGCCCCACGCTCGGGCGCGTCGTAACGCTAGCGATCGTTCGCGGGGCGCACGGGCGGAAGCGTGCACCCGAGGTGCGTGAAGTAGACCTGGTCGGCCGTGTCGTCCTTGAACATGACGCCGACGTCTCCCGTCGGCCCGAGCGTCGCAATCGGCTCCGACAGTCGCGATGCGCTCGCCATGAGGATCTGGCGCGGAGTGATCACGCTCAGGTCTCGCGCCGAGATGATCTCGAAGTAGAGCTGATACGGCGTCGGGTCGTCGGGCTTCGCGGACCAAATCACGAGCACACGGTCGCCGAGCGAAACGAGCGCGCGGTCCTTCGCGTTGACGTCGCCCACGGTGATCGGTCCCGAAGCGAGCACCGTCCCCCGGTCGTCGAGCGCGGCTCCCTGCAAGACGGGTCCCCACCCTGCCCCGGCGCCCGTTTCGCCCCCCGTGTGCCAGGCGACGACGAACGTGTCCTTGGTGCGCACGATGGCAGGCTCCTGCCCCTCGTTGCCCAAGTCCACGTGACCCGAGTCATCCGCAAACGCGTGATCGAACGAGCGGAAGCGAACGATCGGCACGGTGTCGGACCCGTCGGGCCGGAGCGGGCCCGTGACCACGTACGTCACGCCAAGTCGCGTCTCCGACACGGCGGAGTCCGGAAAATCCGCGTCTTCGTCATCGGTCGTCAGCCGCACCTCGTCCCCGTCGGCGTGCCCGTCGAGCCCGAGCTTGCGCCCGTAGATCGCGTCGGGGCCGCCGCTGACCGTGAAGCGTCGGTCCTCCCAGACGACCCGGTACCCCTTCTTGACGAAGGTGGCGCTCGGGTTCAGCGAGTAGCCGGGAGCGTCGGTCAGGCGCTGATCGGCCTCGAGCTTCTCGGCCATCGGGTTGAAGCGGGTGCCGTAGATCTCGTAGCCGCCCGCCTGCCGAGCATCCGCCCAGGCGGCAAAGAAGGCCCGACCCGAGGTGGCGAGCGAGCCCGCGAACGTGTCCGCGTTGATCTCGCTCACGGGCGACGGACCGAACACGATCGCCCCGTCAACATTCAAGAGCTCGAAGTAGGCCCGCTTGTGCCCGGTCGACGAGACATCGGTGTAGGTGACCCCGTAGCTCGTGCCGTCGAACGCCAGACCTCCGCGCAGCGATTGGAAGCTGCTCGGGGCAACGAGCACCGGCTGCCCGAGCGTCCGGTACGTCGCGCCCTCGTCGATGGCCCCGTTGCAGTCGTTGTCCTTGCCGTCGCAGATTTCCTGGGCGCCGGGGAACACGAGCGCGTCGTCGTCGTCACAATCGCTGCCGCCACACGTCGAGGGCGTCCCGTCGAGCGCCTTGCCGCGGTAGCCGTCGTGATCGTTGTCCCCTCCGCCCTCGTGCTCGCAGCGTCCGCTGTCGGGATCGCAACGATCCTCCGTGCACGGGTCCCGGTCGTCGCAGGCAACGACCCGCACCTCGCAATAGCGGGCCTCGTGCTCGTCGTCGGGCGGCCGGCAGAAGGCCGGCGAGCACGCGTCGTCGCGCGGACAATCGCTGTCGACCTGACATTCGTCGACCGGCGGCTCGATGACGACGCCGCCCTCACCTCCCCCGCCGTGCGACGCACCCTCCCCACCGTTCAAACCAGTGCGTCCACAGGCGACGCCGAGCAGCACGGCGCTGGCGAGCAGCGCCCCTCCCGCGCTTCTCACCCGCAGACTCCGATGTCTCCGGCGTCCGTCGCCTCGCACACCGCCCACGACGGGCACGTCGCCGGATCGTTGATTTTACACATCTCCAGGCAGTGCGGCCCGTGCTGCGCGCCCACGACGCAGATGAAGCCCTCGGCGCAATCCGACATCCCATTCTCGCAGGGGGACCCCTGCGTCCCGGTCCCCGGCGTCACGCAGCGCATGTTGAAGACTTGCTGGTCACAGCCCGATCCGTACGGGTGCTCGATCTGCGGCTTGCAGGTGTAGCCGGGCGCGCAGCTGCTCACGGTCTCGAACGGGTCGCACTCGAGGAACGGCGTGGGCGCGGCCGCGTCCGGGCACCCGGGGTCATCGTACGGAACGTCGTTGCCCGCGGTCCCGCCCGTGCCGCCGGAACCGCCCCGGCCGGCCGAGCCGCCCCGCACGCCTGTGCCACCACTTCCGCCCTTGCCGCCTCCGCCAGTTCCGCCCCTGCCGGACACGTGATCGTCGTCGTCATCGGAGGGAGCAATGCTCGTCGAGCGCCCGGCACAGCCGGCACCCAAAGCGATGGCCAGCAGCAAGACGAGAGCGCCGCTCGGCACGCTGCAGAACGGCTGTCGTCGAAAGCTCCCCGACCGCATGCCCAAAAGTTATAGCGGACCGAGACTCCCTCGCCAGGTGGGTGGTAAAAACCCGGACCCATGCGGCCGCCCGTGCTCCTCTTCTGCCTGCTTGCGGGCGCGACGTGCCAGCGCGTCGACGAGCCCGCGGCCCCCACGCCCGTAGACCCTGCGAGCGCACCCCCGACGAGACCGGACACCGCAGCGCCACCGGCCACGGCAACGTCAGTCGCCGTTCCCCCGGTGGACGCCGGACGCTGCATCGAGCCGCTCGCCGATCCGCCCCCGCCCGTCGCGAAGCCCGCGACGAGCTGCCCCCCGGACGACCTCGCCACGCCGCCCACCCTCCGGCGCGGCACGATCACGGCGCCCGAAGCGAAGGGCGCACCGCCCCTCGACGTCGAGATCGCCGACACCCCCGCGACCGAGCAGCGCGGGCTCATGTACCGAACGAAGCTCGGCGAGAACCAAGGCATGATCTTCGTGTGGCCGAGCGAGTCTCGGCGCACGTTCTGGATGCACAACACTTGCATCCCGCTCGACATGCTCTTCCTCGCGAAGGACGGCGCCGTCGTCGGTCTGCTCGAGCAGGTCCCCACGCTCAACGACCGCTCGCGCTCGGTGCGGTGCCCGGCGGCCTACGTCCTCGAAGTGAACGCCGGCTGGACCCGCCGGCACGGCATAAAACCCGGAATGAAGCTCGAACTTGCGCTATAGCGCTTCCCGAAAGTCTACAAACGCCATGACCTTCATCGCACGCTGCCTCTCCCGAACCGCGAGCCTCGCCTTCGTGACGAGCCTCGTCGCTTGCCAGTCCACGCCGCCGGAGCCGCCGGGCGCAGTGCCCGAAGCGATCAAGCCCGACTCCACGGCGATGCCGGCAACCACGCCCACGCCCAAGCCCGCTCCGACGCCCAAGCCCGCTCCGACCCCGTCGACTCCGCCGCCGTCGCTCACCGCTGCCAAGCCCGTCGCCTCGGTCACGCCGAGCCCCGACGATCCGCTCAAGGGCGTCTTCACGCTCGAGGATGCGACCAAGGGCCTCACCGGCAAAGGCACGCTCGTCGCCGAGATCAAGACCGAGCTCGGCAACCTCCGCTGCGAGCTCTTCGAGGACAAGGCGCCGATCACGGTCGCGAACTTCGTCGGTCTCGCGCGCGGCACGCGCCCCTGGAAAGATCCGAGCGGCCAATGGGTGAAGAAGCCCGGCTACGACGGCACCACCTTCCACCGTGTCATCAAGGGCTTCATGATCCAGGGCGGCGACCCGCAGGGCACCGGCGCGGGCGAGCCCGGCTACGTCATTCCGGACGAAATCTGGGAAGGCTCGGCCCACGACCACCGCGGCCAGCTCTGTATGGCCAACCGCGGCAAAAACACGAACGGCATGCAGTTCTTCATCACCGACGGCGGCCCGCGGCACTTGGACGGCGGCTACACCATCTTCGGGCAATGCGGTCCGGATGACGTGATTCAGAAGCTCTCGGGCGTCGAAGTGCTGGGAGACAAGTCGGCCAAGCCCACCAAGATCCAGAAGGTCAGCATTAGGCGCGAGAACGGTAAGGGTAAGTAGTCGGGGAGGTCTGATTTGGGAGTGGGCTCTGCTTCAGTGCCCCACGCGTCCGTCGCGATCGGAGAGCAACAATGCGCCGGGCTCGCCGGTTTGTCGTGGGGCGGCTCGCCTCACTCGCTTCGTCGATCTGGTCTTCCAAGACACACACCTCGTCTCTGCGTGGCTTCGCCACGCGGGTGCGATCTGAAAGCTTTTCGGACCGCGATCTGAAAGCTTTTCGGAAGGCGACCTGAAAGCTCTTTCGGAAGGCGACCTGAAAGCCTTCGGAAGTGGATTTCGGACTCGAGCTGCATGCCTTGCGCGGAACCGGTAAAGCTTGCTCGCCCGTCCGCGCGTGGGTAAGACCTCCCCCTCTCCAACCCCAGGAAACAAGACCACCATGTCTATCCGAAGCTCGAATGCAGAATGGTCCGGCGATCTCAAGGCCGGTAAGGGCACGATGACGGTCGGCAAGGGCGCCTACACGGGTCCCTTCAGCTTCGCGTCGCGCTTCGAGGAAGGCACCGGCACCAACCCGGAAGAGCTCATCGCCGCCGCGCACGCGGGCTGCTTCTCGATGGCGCTCTCGAACGGCCTCGCCAAGGAAGGTTTCACGCCGAAGAAGGTGAACACCCGCGCCGACGTGCACTTCGGCCCCGATCCGGCGGGCGGCTTCCACGTCTCGCGCATCGAGCTCGTCGTCGACGCCGAGGTTCCCGGCATCGACAAGGCGAAGTTCGACACCGTCGTCGAAGGCACGCGCACGGGCTGCCCCATCAGCAAGCTCCTGAAGAACGGCACCGAGATCGCCGTCAAGGCGAGCCTCAAGAGCTGATTTTCTTCGCAAAGGTCGCACACGGTGGCGCGGATGACCCGCGCCCACCGTGCCGCGCCGTGCGGCTCGCGCTCTCAGCCCGCGCCGGCCACGTCCGCCGCGACCCGGTCGAACGCCCGAAAGAACTCCGCGCGCTGCTCGTCACGCTCCATCAGGATCTCGTGAAACGCGCCGCGCACCTCGACGAACGAGCCGCGCGGCACGCGCTCCACGAAGCGCCGGCTCGCCTCCGTGCTCACGACGCGATCGTCGCCGGCCGCCACGACGGCGACGGGGCAAGCGATGCGCTCCGCGGCGCCGGGGCGCGTGAGCCGATCGCGTAGCTCGACGGCGAACGCGAGCCAGCGCCAGGTCGGCTCTCCGAGCTGAAGCTCGGGATGGGCGCGATAGAGGGCGGCCGAGCGCTCGTAGCGCCCGCGATCGTGCGTGAGCACGTTGTCCTCGAAGCGCACCGACAAAGGCGCGAGCTGCTTCCTGGCGAGCCCCGTGTGCCGCACGCGGCTCATCCCGAGCACGACCTGCCGAATCAGCCAAAACGGCAGCGTTCCCACCGAGAATTCGATCATGGGCGCGCACAGCACCGCTCCCGCGAAGCGCGCCTCCCCGTCGACGAGCGCCAAGCTCGTGAGCGCGGCGCCCATCGAGTGCCCGCACGCAAGCCAGGGCTGCGGCAGCCTTTCGGCGAACGTGTTCAGGATCTCCGTGTAGTCGGAGACGAGCGACGACGCGCCGCCGACGATGTCCCCGCGCAAGCGATCGTCACTGAACCGGTCCGACAGCCCCTGACCGGCCCAATCGTGAAGCAGGACCACGAATCCGCGCGCGACGAGGTCGACGGCGACCTCGCCGTATTTCTCGAGCGGCTCCGTGCGACCGGTGCTGAGCACGACCGAGCCGCGCGCGGCTCCCTGCGGCGCGAAGCGCGCGACGCGCAGCCGCCGGCCGGCGCGCGAGGTGAGCCACTCGGCGGTTCCTTCGGGCAGTGGGGGGCCACCCTCGACGTGAAAGAGCGGAGGAGCGTCCATCAATCCGGCTCGTACAGTACTCGTTGTG
>DASUGE010000375.1:0-5927 GCA_036274215.1 Polyangiaceae bacterium
CGCCTCTTCACCGAAGCGCGCGAAGGCCCTGGTCGTCTAACTAGCTAATTTTGCTAGCCTTTTTATTCGGCGCCGCGCACCCCTGAAGTTTATCGGATGCCGGCCGTTCGATCGCGGCGGGTTACCTCCGATGGAACAAACGGTCCATTTGCTTGGCATCGATCTTCGCAGCGCTTCGACTGCGGTCCGTGATGCCTTCGCCATGAGCCGCAGCGAGCTCGCGGCGCTCTCGAGCAAGGCTCGCGCAGGGGGACGAGACATCGAGGTCGTCGTGCTCGCGAGCGACGAACGCTTCGAGATCTACACGACCGAATCGGCGCGCCAGGCGGCGTATCGCGCGGTGCTCGGCGCCATCGTCGCCCGCATGCCGAGCGAGGAGCGCGCGAGCGTTCGCACGACCGAGGTCATCGGCGTCGCGGCGGCGTGGCACCTGATGCAGCTGATGACCGGCGCGGATGGCCACTCGGGCGTGCGCATGCTCGGCGCCGTGAATCACGCCGTCGTGCGAGCGCGCGCTGCGGGGACGCTCGGCTCGGAGCTCACGGCCCTGTTCGAGTGCGCCACCAACGCGGGCTGGCGCATTCAGAGCGAAACGACGCTCGGCGACGGCCAAAGCTCCCGCGCGGAGCAAGAGGTCGACTGGTTCGAGGCCGAGCGCATCATCGAGGAGGAGCTCGTCACCTGGCAGGCCGCGCGCGCGAGCCAAGGCAGCGTGCAGTCGATCCCCGCGAGCCGCCTCGATCCGAGCTACTACGCCGCGGCCGAGGCGGGCAGCAGCGTCAGGCTTCGAGCGCCGCACCTCAGCAACGTCGTGCGCTTCGCGAAGCCGGAGCGGCGCCGCGGCGTCGCCTGAGCGTTACTTCACCGGCTCCCAATCGTCGCCGCCTGCGGCCTTCGGCTTGGGCGCGGCCGGTGGTTTGTCTTTCGACGTCGCTGCGGGCTTGGGTGCCGGCTTGGCAGGAGCCGCCGGGCTCGGGGCCGGCGGTGGCGGCGGAGGAGCCGCAGCGGTCTCTGCGGGGGGCGGCGGTGGCGGCGGTGGCAGAGCCGAAGCGGTCGCGGGCGCCGACGCCTGGGAGCTCTTGAGCTCACCTTTGAGCGCGTCCTCGAAGTAGGTCACCTCGGAGGAGAGCTTCGGGTGCACCTTGTTGTTTTTGACGAGCGAGCCCGAAGGGGTGATCGTCACGCGGCCCGCAGCATCGACTTGGATCGTGATGTACGACGGGTGATCGCTGCGATTCTCGTCGATGTGCGCGCGGAGGTGGAGGTAGCGGTCGGCGTCGCGCCGCTCGAGGACGTTGTACTGCCGCTCGCCGGCGACTTTGACGGCGGCGGCAAACGCGCTCGCCGGATCTACCTGGGCCTGCATGGCGTGGTCGGTGAGCGGAGCCCAGTGGGCGCACCCGAGAGGACTCGAGAGCAGCGTGACCAAGCACGCGAGGGCGAGTGTGGAACGCATCGCGAGCCATCGTTTCCCGATCGAGTCGGGGCTGCCAAGCGAATTGCGCCTGGCCGCGGCTCGGGGCCTTTGCTAAAGGTCGGGCAGCGTGCTCGAGCTCGTCCCGGGGCAGATCTTCGCCACCGACTTTCGCGTGGTGCGGCCGCTCAGCAAGGGCGGCATGGGGTCGGTGTACGTCGTCGAGCAGGTGAGCACAGAGCTGCAACGCGCGCTCAAGCTCATGCATCCGGAGCTCGTGCGCGACCCGCGCCTCCGGCAACGCTTCGAGCAGGAAGCGCGCATCGGCGGGCACATCGCGAGCGATCACATCGCCCAGGTGATTTCGGCCGGCGTCGATGCGGCTACGGGCACCCCTTGGCTCGCGATGGAGCTTCTGCAGGGCGAGACGCTCGCGGAGTGGATCGTGCGGCGCCGAACCTCGCTCGGCGAGCTGTTCGAGATCTTCGGCCAGCTCTGTCACGGCCTCGGCGCCGCGCACACGCAGGGCATCGTTCACCGCGACCTCAAGCCCGAGAACATCTTCGTGGCGCTGCCGCGACAAGCGGGCTTGCCCTTCTTCATCAAGGTGCTCGATTTCGGGATCGCGAAGATGGCGTCGCAGCACGGCGCCGGCGCGACGACGACCTCCATGGGCACGCCACTCTGGATGGCGCCCGAGCAGACGGAGAACGGACGCGTCGGGCCACCCACGGACGTGTGGGCGCTCGGGCTCATCGCGTTCGCGCTCCTCACGCAGCGCCCGTATTGGACCCGCGCGACGCGCGAAGACACGACGCTCCCCGCGCTGATGCGCGAGATCCTGTTCGAGCCCATGGTGAAGGCTTCGGTCCGCGCTCGCGAATACGGCATCGTGCTCGAGGCCGAGCAGGCGTTCGACGCCTGGTTTGCGCGGGCCGCGGCGCGCGACCAAGCCGCGCGCTTCGCGAACGCGAGCGAAGCGTACGCCGCCCTCACGAGCTGGCTCGGGCGGCCCGGCGTGCCGATGGCGGTAGCGCCCGCGATGGCGAGCTACCCGATCGAGCCCGTTCCACCGACGATCGGCACGGGCACGCACCTGCCCGGTGCAGGGTTCTCCGCTTCGAACGCCGCCTACCCCGCGCCCGCTCCCGCGTTCCCGGGCGTGACGGAGCGCGGCATCTCGGAGACGGTCCGCGAACCACCGTCGAAGGGCGGGCGAGCGCTCGGTGCCGTCGCCGTTGCGACCCTAGTCTTGGTGGGCGCAGGGGCCTTCGGCTGGATGAAGCTCCGCGCGGAACCGTCCGCAGCCGTCGCCCCCGCCGCAACCGACGCGACAGCGCCCGCTGTTTCGACGGCGCCGGCCGCACCCGCAGCCACCGTGGCTGCGCCGGCCTCGACGTGCAGCGCGGCACCCGACCAGGCCGCCATCCGCGCAGCGCTCAAAGACGCGGAAAGCCGCGCACACGCAGGCTGCCGACCCCCCGGAGCCGGCAAGAACACGGGGACCGTCACGATCGCCGTCGCGCCGAGCGGACAAGTCAGCGCCACGATCGACGGCGCGCTCGGCGCAAGCGAGGGCGGGCGCTGCCTCACGAATTTCCTCACGAGCGCGCGCGTCGCCTGCTTCACGGGCGAGCCGGTCAAGCTCCGCAAGAGCATCACGCTCGAGTGAGCGTGCCTTCGAGCCGCGCGCGTTCCGAGCCATGACGCTCGCTCCTCCCCTTCTCTACCTGAGCGCCGCGCTCGTCGCCGTAGACAAGCCGAGCGGGCTCGCCGTTCACCGCGGCCAGTCGCGCGATCCGGTGCACGCGTTGCAGCTCGTGCGCGACAGTGTCGCGGCGTACGTTTACCCCGTGCACCGGCTCGACCGCGCGACGAGCGGGGTCTTGCTCTTCGCGCTCTCGGCCGACGCCGCACGCGCCGTGGGCGCCGCGTTCGAGGCGGGCAGCGTCGAGAAGCGCTACGTCGCGCTCGTACGGGGCAATCCGCCCGAGCGCGCCCTCGTCGATCACCCCTTGTCGCAGGAGGACGACAAACCGCCGCAAGACGCCCGCACCGAGGTCGTCACCCTCGCGCGCTACGGCCGCTACGCGCTCGTCGAAGCGATTCCGTACACGGGGCGCACGCATCAGATCCGCCGGCACCTGAAGCACCTCTCGTGCCCCATCATCGGCGACGTCCGCTACGGCAAGGGCGAGCACAACCGCTACTTCCGCACCGAATTCGGGCTGCACCGCCTGGCGCTCCACGCGGCGAGCCTCACGCTGACCGATCCGGCGACGAGAGAGCGCGTCACGATTCGGGCGCCGCTCCCGGCGGAGCTAGAGCGGACGCTCGCGGCGCTCGGCGCCGGGCGCGAGCCCGCTTGAATGCCACCAGACGCCCTGGGCGCCGTGCGAAGCTCGCGCGCCGTCATCGCCGGCTGTTAGAGTGACTCCGTGGTGCGGATCTCTCGGGCGCTCTTCCCCTTCGTCCTCGCGTGCTCCTCGCCCTCGAGTCCGCCGGAAACGGAGCCAGAAGCCCCGCCGAAGCCGCTCACTTGGAGCGTGGCCGCTCCCTGCCCCCTCGCCCGCTTCGAAGCGAACGGCGTCGTCGTCGACGGCGAGCTCTGGGTGATGGGCGGCTTCGTCTCCGCGAGCCTCGAGGTCACGCGCCGCATCGACATTTACAACCCGACCACCGACACCTGGCGAAAAGGTCCGGATCTGCCCGGCGCCGAGACCCACATGGCCGTCGTGGCGATGAATCGCGACCTCGTGGTCGCGGGCGGCTTCAGCGGCAATTTCTCGTTCTCCTCGCGCTTGCCGACGACCGACGCGGTCTGGCGCTGGAACGCGGCCACCGCCACGTGGATCGCTGGACCGCCCCTCCCGGTTGCCGGAGCCGCGTTTGCCTGGGCGCTGCTCGGGAGCCAGCTGCACCTCGCGGGCGGGCTCGGGCCGGACGGCGATACGGATGCAACCGTCCACCACGTGTGGGACCTATTCGGGCCGGCACTGTGGACGGAAGCGGCCCCGCTGCCCGGCGGGCGAAATCACGGGGGCGGCGCGGCAGCCGGCGGCCGCTTCTACGCGCTCGCCGGACGCCTCCGCTGGGACGAGGCGGAGGGCGATTTAGCCGAGGTCGACGCCTTCGAGCCTGCGACGAACACGTGGAGCTCGCGCGCACCGATCCTCGGCGCACGCTCGGAGATCGGCGCTTCTACCGGAGCGCTCGCGGACGGTCGCATCCTCGTCGTCGGCGGCTCGGTGCCCGGCGTCATGCCGAGCGACGACGTGCTCGCCTACGACACGACGCACGACGAGTGGTCGAGGCTCACGTCGCTGCCCGAGAAACGCAAAGGCGCCGTCGCCGCACAGTTCGGCGAGCGGCTCGTCGTGACGACAGGCTCACCCACGTCGATCGATCCGTCGGCCACGACGTTCGTCGGCTGCTGTCTCGCCCCCCGCCGCTAGCGTGAATGCAGCGGCTCCGAGAGCGGACGGCTCGGCAGCTTCGAATCACGACGAAAGCCCCACGCGCCCCCGGCGTGGAGCTCGAGGACGGCGTCGTAGGCGTCGAGCGGCACGTCGAGGCCTCCGAGCGTGAGGTAAGTCACGGCCGCCTCGCCGAGCCGGGCGAGCGCAAGCTCGAGTTGCTCGGGCGCCAGCGTCGTGCCCGGGTTGTGCAGGACCACGAAGGCCGGCGCGGCGAGGATGACGCGCGCGACGCCAAGGAGCTGCTGCTCACCGAGCGAGAGCACGTGGCTGAAATCACGCTCGACATCCAGGCCGCCGACGCGGCTGAGCGCCGCATCGAGCTCGAGGTCCCGGAGCACTCTCGCGATATCATGGTCGTGAATGGCGCGCTCCTGGCCGCTGCGCACGATGAGCTCACGCAGCGTCGACGGAGGGACGTAGGGACGCTCGGGCAGGAACAGCACGCGCTCCGAGCCGGGCGACCAGACATGACCGCTCCCGGCGGCGCTCGGCCCGAGCGCGGTCGCGCGAAACAGCGCGCGCCGCGCCTCTTCCGTCCCCGTCACGAGCAGGCGAGTGCCGGTCTCCACGGCGAGATCGAGGTGCGACACGAGGCATTCGTCGCCGCTGCGCGAGTACAGCGTGAGATCGTCGAAGACGAGGCGCTCGCGCGGACCAGCTCGCTCCGCGACGCCGTCCGCCGGTGCGTGCGGCGCATCGAGCGCCGACGAGAACGTGCCAAGCCGCGCGAGTGACGCCGCATACGAAGAGATGGAACCGAACTGGTTCACGATCAGCGAGAAGGCGCCGAGCAGCTGCGAGAACGCCATCGCGGACTGCGTGACCACGCCGAAGTCGACTTTGCCCTTCATGAACAGGGGCCCGACGATCAGCGGCGGCAGGAGCTGGATCCCGTAGCCGTAACCCGTCGCGAAGAAGCCCACGCTACGGTTCACTGCCACGATGCGCTTCATGTTGAGGACGAGCGCGTCGAGCCGCGTCGAAAGACGAGCTTTCAGCCTGCCCTCGAGCTTGAGCAGCGCCACGGATTCGGC
>DASUGE010000376.1:0-13665 GCA_036274215.1 Polyangiaceae bacterium
CGGGGCTCTCCGCCGGTGGCGAGAGCTTCGGCAACGTGGTTTTCAGGAACAACGCCGCGCTCACCGGGCTCACGGGCCTCGAAGGCCTGACCTCGGTCTACACGCTCTTCTTCGAGAACAATCCACTCCTCGAGACCCTCACCCCGCTCGACAACCTGGAGACGATCGCGGGCAGCGCGTACTTTCAGGACAACGGAGCGCTCTCGACGTGCGACATCCGCGCCCTGATCGAGCGGTGCGCTCCGCCCGAGAGCACCGTCTCCGGCAACGAGCCGTGCAACTGAACACCGCGCCACGCGTGTGACACCGAACCTCGCGGGCGGGGGCCGTTCAATCGTCGAGCCTCACGGGCTACGCCTCACGCAGTGGGCCCGCTCGCCGAGGCTCGGGTGGAGCGATACAGCACAGCCGTAGATCGCGGTGACGCCGCAGCTCTTCGCCTCGCACTGCACGATGCAGCGGCCGCCCGAGCACGTCGAGCCTGCGCAGCGCACGTCGACTCCGGTCGAGCACGCCAGCTTGCCCGGTTTGAAATCGCCCATCCCGGTGCTTGCCGCAGCGTTGCGCCGCAAGTCGTGCCACGCGTCACACCCAGCGAGCTGACCCGCGAGGATGCACGTGCAGAGCAGCGCTGCGTGGCGACGGACGCTCCGCACGACCTCGAGCATGTGAGAAGCTTACTCGAGGGAGCTTGGCAATGTCCCTGCTCGGCCCTACTACCATCACGATGAGCCCCGAGTTTCTGAAGGTCCTGGCCCGCTACAACAGCTGGATGAACGACAAGCTCTACCGGCTCGCCGCCAAGTTGAGCGACGAAGAACGGAGGCGCGACCGCGGGGCGTTCTTCAAATCGATTCAGGGGACGTTCAACCATCTGCTCGCGGCGGACCGGATCTGGCTCGCGCGGTTCAAGAACGTGCCGGCGCCGGACGGTTTCATCGCTCCCGGCATTCGTTCTCTCGATCAGGAGCTCTATCGGGATTTCTCGCAGCTGCGACGCGAGCGCGCTCAGACCGATGCCGAGCTATCGGAGTGGGTCGCCGAGCTGACGGAGGAGCGGCTGGCGGGTCCGCTCGTGTACCAGCGCAGCGGCCAGCGGTACGAGGACCCGCTGTGGTGGGCGGCGACGCACGTCTTCAACCACCAAACGCACCATCGCGGACAAGTCACGACGCTGCTGACGCAGTCCGGTACGGATCCTGGCGTCACGGATCTCGTCGCGATGTTGCGCGAGGAAGCCGCAGGCGCGAGTCGCTAGGAGATACAAAGCAATCCGGCGATCGCCTGCGCCTTTCCGGCTGCGCGCATCAAATTCCCGAGGCGGAAGCTCAACGCCTCGGCTGTGACTTGCGTCTCGTGCGCCAGAGCATCGACATCACCCAGCAGGGTTGTGCACTCCGCGATGAATTCCGCGAGGTCGTTTCCTTCGATGAGCAGATCCGTCTGCGCGAGGGTGGGCAAAAAGCGCGCGCCGCGCCGCTGCACCGCGGGCGAGCCATAGACGGAGGTTCGCCACACCTCGTAACCGGCGAGCGTTGCGCCCGGCTCGTCCATGGGCTCGTCGATCAGAGCCCCGGTGACAGGATCGCGACGGTGGACCGTGACGCTGAGGGTCAAGGCTCGAGCGTTCCTTGATGAAAAACCATCTGCCAGCCTTGATCCCGCTGAACCCATACGGAGCTCCGCAACGAGTGCCGGCGCGCCGACGTGGCATCCGTTCCGACGAGAACATACGTCGCGAGGGCTACGAGGGCGTGAATTGTAGCAGCTGTGTCCTCCATGCTTTAGTCCTCCTGCGTCGGCTTCGCGACGACGCGCTCCGAGTACGACATCTCTGGAGCTCGCTCGCAGACACTCCCCATGGTGCGTCGGTTCTAACGAATCGTACAGGTGAGCGGCCCACGAGAGCTGCCTGCGGCGCCCGAGGCGTCGAATTCGCAGCCAGCTTGCGGTGCAGGCGGACAATCACAGGTGGTCACTGGTGGACAGCCGAGGGCGCTGAAAAGGGCGGCGAGGCGGCCGAGCTCCGGATCGGGTCCGGAAGAGAGGAACCAACACGTGTCTAGCCCTTCCTTGCAATGTCCAGCCGAAACCGTGCAGCTGCCCGGGCACTCGATGTCTCGATAGAGGCCGGTGGGTAGAGGCGGCGAGCTCGTGCGTAGCGTTATCGGCTTGGTCCATGCCAGGCGAGCCTCGTAGGCGGAGCGCACCGCGTCGCAGTCGCTAGCCGATTCGACGCAGACTGGGCCGCCCGCGGCATCGACGCAACGGTCAGGTGAGGAGCACGGGATGACGTCGTAGCAAGTGCCTGTCGGGTTGGCGCGAACGATTCCTTGTGGTGAGCAGCTCGAGCCGTAGATCTCACAACATCCGCAAGAAGCTGCGCAGGGCTCTCCGCAACGCGGCGGTGCACCGCATTCGCACGCGAAGGTCGAGCCGGTGGGGGCGCTGCACGAAGCAGGCGAGAATGCCAAAAGAGCGATCACCCCGGCGGCTGTCGCCGTTCCACGCCACATGCGCTTCAGTGCTGAGCACACTTCACTCTCACATAGGCATAGTTGTCGGCCGCGCGATCACCTAGCGCCGGATAGACGACCCAGTTCCTCAGGATCCCCTCTCGCTCGAATCCACACTTCTCGAGCACACGAATCGACGCAGGGTTGTCCAACGCACACGTCGCCCAGATCCGGGAGATGCTCTTGTCGTGCACGAGTCGCTCGACGAGAGCATCGACCGCGCGCGTGGCGAACCCTCTTCCTCGAAACGGTTCGTGCACCACGTACCCTACTTGCGCGCGATGCTCGGTCACGATCGCCTTCACGATGCCGGCGACGGCTCCCCCGGGTTCCACGATGTGGAAAGCCATGCTCTTCGGAGCAGAGAAGAGACTATTCAAGTACCGCTCCGCATCGCCGACGCTCGTGAAAACGCGCGCGGTCAAGCGGGCGAAGTTCTGCGGATGCCGGCCCCAGGCATCGAAAATGAGCGCGGCGTCGGAGGTGTTAACCGGTTTCAAGTCGATCATGGCACGTCGGTGGGCCGAGCGAGACGCCGCGAAGTTGTATGATTTGGCGTGAGACATGCGCTGGACTAGCCAGCTTGCTGTCGGCCGCGTAGCCACTTCTGCAGCGAAGACTGCGACTCGCTCGAGCCGCGCCCCGCGAGCAGTCCTGCGACGCTGATGTCCTCGTCGAGCTCGCGCCAGTGAATGCCTTCGCCCCGACCAATCACGGTCCAATGCTGTCGTTCGGCGGTCGTTGCGTGCGCGAGGCGCGGGTACCAAACGAGCGGAACTGACAACGTGCGTCCATCGACGAGGTCAACCGTCAGCGTGTCGTCGGTAATGGTCACGTTGACCGCTTCGGGGCGGCGCGCGTCACTTTGCGAAGAATTCATCCCAAATTCCCAGCAGCGTTTCGACCTTGTCCTCAACCATAGCTTGAACGCGCCCAATTTCCACCCGCGCGAAGCCTCCGCTGTCATCGAGCCGGACCGGCTGCAGCCAAAACTTCGCGATCAGGTCTTCACGCTGGACGTGGACGTGCGGTGGTTCTCTACCGTCTGCAGAATAGAAGAAGAACCGGTAGGGTCCGTTGCGAAGGACCGTTGGCATCGTTGCCCAGCGTTCGGGCAACGAGCGGTGCCGGTTGTGTGCTCATCAAGCACGCGGTTCCAACTCGACCCGATCTGAGCTTGGCAGCCCCTCGAGCGGCCCACCATAGAGAAGCCCGTTGCCGGGCGGAGATTGACATGCCGCCCGGACCGACTAAACGCCCGCGCATGCCGTCTTCGCTTCGCACCGCGCGTCAGCGTACCCTTTTGGGTGTGCTCGTGGCGCTGGTCTGCGCGTGCAGCTCGCCGTACCCGCACCCGAGCAGCGCCGATGTCGCGACGCTGCGTCCGAGCGATCCGAGCGCGCGGCTCGAGGATCTCGAGCGCGGCCGCACGCTCTACATGGGCAAGTGCGGGAGCTGTCACCTGTTGCATCCGCCGTCCAGCATCGCGCCCGACGCATGGCCTGGCAAGGTGATGCGGATGCAGAACGAAGGGCGCGTCCACCTCCAGGACGACGAGCTTCGCGACATCATTCGTTACGTGCGCGCGGCGAGCCTCGGATCTCGCTAGTGGCGTGCGGCCGCTACCGCGCGACCGCGTCGGCCGTCGGATGCGCGCCGGTGAGTTGCTCGAGGGTTGCCGTGTCCGGCCCGCCGGGCCAGCGCTCGAAATAGCCGCGTGCCTTCGCGCGTGCGGTTCCGATTTCGCCGCGCGCAACCAGGGCGCGTACCTCGAGCAACGTGAGTCGCTGTGCCTCGCGCTCACCTCGCGGTAACGCGTCCGCGAGCCGTCGCAACACTTGGTCGGGATGCGCGGCGAGCTCGCTTTCGAGCTCTTCGACGGTTGGCGTAGGCGCCCGTGCGGCCACGCTCACGGCTGGTTGCGTTGCTCCCGGCTCGGGCGCTGCACGCTCCGGTCGGTCGCGCTCGGGAGCTGCCGGCGCTTCAGCCTCCGTCGGTCGCCTCGTTCGCGTGTCGTCGCTTCTCGGGTCGTTTCGCTCGCCTCCCCGATGCGCTTCGGAGCGTAACAGGTAGACGGCAACGCCCACTGCAGCCACAAGCGCGACCATCGAAGCGATGCGCCGGGTCGGGTCAGTACTTGGTTTCGCAGGGGTGGGCGTCGGCAAACGCTTTCACTTCGCTCCACGTGATCTTGTACGTGGCATCTTGCCAGGTGAGAGCGCCAGCGTAGCCGTTCGCGTACCAGCTATCGAGGAGCTTCGTGTACGTGATGCCGCCGCTCAGGCCGTCGGGCGGGAACTCGCCCATGACGATCGGTTTGTCGTCCATGCCGTATTCGGCGGGGGTCTTGTCGTACGGCCAGTAAGACTGAATCCAGTCGTAGATGTGGAACTGGTAGAAATCTTGGTCGAGCTTGGTCCACGCGTGGCGCCATTTCATCGCGGCGGCGCCCACGGTGACGAGGGCCTCGCTTTCGGCGCGCAGGCCGGTGATCACGTCCTTCAGCAACGTCTCCATCTGCGCGTGCGTGACGGGCGTACACGTGTCGTCGGGGTCGAAGGCTTCGTCCCCGCCGTAGAGGCTCGCTCCGGTGACGGCCCACTCCGGCTCGTTGATGACGTCCCACGCGATGACGCGGTCGGCGTGCGCGCTCTGTGCCGCTGCGCGCGCGAAGGGGCGCACGACTTTGTCGACGAGCGCGGCGCGCTTGGTCGCGTCGACGCCGAGCGTCGCCATGTTCTGACTCGAAGGGTTGATGCTGCTCTTGAAGTTGTCGAACGAGAAGAGCGTGAGCATCAGGTAGATGCCGTACTGGTCCGCCAGCGTGAGCGCGGTCTCGAGATCGGTGACGGTGGTGCCGCCGAGGCCGGTCGGTGTGCCGCTGCCGTCGAAGGTGACGCCGCCGCCGGAGAAATTGGGCCACACCCACCAGCGCACGACGTTGACGCCGTTTTGCGACATCGTCTGGAGCTGGGTTTGGATGGTGCTTTTCGTGGCGGTGATGCCGCTACTCCCGCCGCCGAAATCGGCCGCGAAGTTCTGCCAGGCGTAGTTGACGCCGTACATGAAACGCAGCTTGCACGCGGACGCGACGCCCGTTTCGAACGGGCAGGTGTCGGTGCCGCAGGCGTTCGTGCCGCTCGAGCCGCCGTTCGCTGCGCCCGCGCCGCCCATGCCTGCGCCGCTCGAGCCGCCCATGGTGGCACCGGCCATGTTGGCGCCGCCCATGTTCGCGCCAGCCGTGTTCGCGCCTCCCATGCTGGCGCCGCCTTGGCCGCCGCTCGAAGCGCTACCGCTTCCGCTCGCGCCGCCGCTCATGGCGCTTCCAGCTTGCGCATTGCCAGCGGCTGAGGTTCCCGCTCCTCCGCCTTGCCCTGAGCCGCTTCCTCCCGTACCGCCCTGGCTCGCTCCGCCGACGCTCCCGCCCGAGCCCGTCATGCTCGTGCCGCCCTTGCCGGCGGTGCCGCTCATCCCGCTCGAGCCGCCGGCATCGTCGTCGTCGCTCGGACTGCCACAAGCGAGCGCGACGCTGCACGCCGCGGACATGAGCGCAAAGGCACGCCCTAGCTCCTTCGTACGCATGGGTAAGTACCGAAGCTTAATCGATTTAGGGGCGGGGTCTAGCGCCTTGCGGTTCGAGGGCCGGGCGCGCCTCCGCTCGGTCGATTGGCGGCTCCTTCGCGCTCGAGCTCGGGAGTTACTTCGCGGGCCGCGTTCCCGAGAAGCCCTGCACGGCCGCGCAGTCGTAGTCCGCGCAGACCGAGCTGTCGTCGATGACGGGCTTGTAGGTGACGGTGCCCGTGATGGTGTCGCCGTCGAGGTCGCCTTCGACGATCACGTCGAGCGTGTAGGAGCAGTCTCCGTACATGTCGAGCTTGGTGCCGTGATCGATGAGCACGAAGTGCGACTCGTGGATTTCGCCCGCGAACGCGTTGCTGCCCGTGCGCACGATGAAAGCGAGCGCGCTCACGCCCATCGTCTCGGCCGTGAGCTTCACGCCCTTCTGCTCGATGCTGAAGGGAACGCCTTCGGTCATGCCGCCTTCCCAGGTGTCGGGCACGTCGGGGCAGGTGTTCTCGTGATTGACGAGAGCCACCGTGTAATCACCGGCGACGTCGGCGGGCGTCTCTGCGGGACCGGTACCACCCGAGCCGCCGCTACCTTTCGAAGCGTCACCTCCACATCCGCTGATGGCGAGCGTTGGTGTGAGCAAAAGACCGACGAGCGCGAAGAGAAGCGGCGAGCGTTGCGTCAAAGTAGCGGCATTTTGCTATGCGCGACGGGCCGTGCGCCAGGGTTGGGGCTAAACGCCGCCGAAACACGGCTCATGGTACGAGTCCTGCCATGAGTGTTCCGGCCGTACCGCCTCCGACCTGGGTTCGCTTCAGTGCTTCGAGCGCGGGCTCGACGGCGAGCGCCTCCACGACGCTCGATCGCTTCCGCATCGAGGAGTTGCGCGCCGTACGCGGTGAGCCGCTCGCCGGGCTGTCCGTCGGGGGCCCGTTCTCCCGCGTCGAGTCGACGGCGGGGTTGCCGAGCGGCGAGGGCAACTTGGTCGGCGTGACGCAGCACCTCGAGTACATGCGCGCGGCCGAGCGTGAGGCGTTGGCGACGACGGAGCTCGCCGGGCCGCGGGCGATCTGCGTGCTCATCCCGATGACGAAGTCGGCGGCCTGGTGGCAGCTCGCGCACGACGAGCGCGACGCGATCTTCCGTGGCGCGGGACGTCCAGGGCACGTGAACGTCGGGTCGCCGTTCGCGCGCGTGATCTTGCGCAGGCTCTACCACTGTCGTCCGGTCGTCGCCGGGAGCGGGTGGGACCTTCTCACGTACTTCGAGTTTTTGCCCGAGCGTCGCGGTGAATTCCTGGAGCTGCTCGCGGGTCTGCGCGATACGGAGCGGAACCCGGAGTGGCGCTACGTCGAGCGTGAATCCGAAGTGTGGCTGTCGCGCGTTTAGCGGGGGTCTTTCCGTTCCCGCGCCGTTGGCGCTATAGCTGGGTGATGCGGCGTGCTCGCCGTTCGATCGCGGCGCTCGTGGTGCTCCTCGTGAGCGGGGGGCTCGTCGCGCCGCGCGCGCTTGCCGACGATCTGCCGCTCCACGAGCTCATCCCGGACGATCCCGTCGAGGATCTCGCGCTGCGGGCCACGACGCGCGACGGGCGCTTGCCCGCCGCGGTCGACACGCCGAGCGGCGTGATGGCCGCGCCGCCCGATCGCCGTCCGGCGCCCGAGGTGGCGTACGGCGGCAACTCGACGCCCGACAGCATCGACGCGAGCTACCGCATCGACGCCGATACGACGCGCCCCGAGGTCGTGAGCTACGACGATCCGTTCACGCCCGCCGTCACGCCGTTCAAGCGCCTGTACGCGTACGACTCCGTCTCCGAATCCGCGGAGCTCGCGGTGTCGGATCGGCGGCTGCGCAAGGTGGAGAGCGGGGGCGGCGCGTTGCCCGGTGAGGATCAGTTCTTCGGCGATCTGTTCGTCGATCTCGTGCCGTCGGTGCCGGTACGGATCCCGACGCCGGGGCCCGGTGCGCGGGTGCTCGCGTCGCGCGTCGAGCCGAACGTGCCGCTCGAGATCGTGCGCGACGGTGCGGACAACTGGTTCGTGGTGGGGAACGTGCACCAGCGGATCCGGCTCGTGCTGGAGCTCGCCGTGCCGCGCGCGTCGTTCGGCGCGCCGTTTCCCGACGTGAGCTGGGCGAGCCTCGTGCCGCGCGCGCCGCTCTTGCCGCCCGCGGTTCGCGACGTGGCGCGCGACGTGCTGCACGCGCTCGGTCTCTCGCAGAGCGTGAATCCGCGGGATGCGCTCGCGGCACTCGTAGCGCACTTTCGCGGGTTCGCGCCGTCCGCGGATTTGCCGCGCTCGCGCTTGCCCGTCGAGCTCTACCGCGAGCTCGCGCTGTCGAAAAAGGGCGTGTGCCGGCATCGCGCGTTCGCGTTCGCCATCACGGCGCTCGCGCTCGGGTTTCCGACGCGTCTCGTGCGCAACGAAGCGCACGCCTGGGTGGAGGTGGGGGACGGCGCGATCTGGCACCGCATCGATTTGGGTGGCGCGGCGGGGCGCTTCGAGCTCGATCCGGCGGCGCGCACGCCTCCGCACGTGCCGCCGGAGGATCCGTTCGTGTGGCCGGCGGGCGCGCAGAGCTCGATGCTATCCGTGGACGCTTCGGGCTCGGCTCCGACAGGCGGTAACGACGTGAACGGACAGCCGCGCGGTGCCGCCTCGTCGTTCGGCGCGAGCGGCGATCCGGACGGGGCCGATCCGGCGCTTCGAGCCGCACCGCGTGGGTCGGCGGATGCGGCGTCGGGGTTTGCCGCGGCGAGCGTCGAGGTCGAGGTGGAAAGCGGCGAAGCGCGTCGCGGCGGGCGCATTCACGTCCGCGGGCGCGTCACGGCCGACGGCGAGGTGTGTCCGGCAGCGCGCGTCGACTTCACGCTCGAGGCGCCGCGGAGCCGGGCCTTCACGCTCGGCTCGCTACCGACCGATCCGAAGGGCCAATTCGACGCGGAGCTCACGGTGCCGCTCGGCCTCGACGTGGGCGATTACTCGCTGTCAGCGACGACGCCCGGCTCCGGCGCATGCGGCGCGAGTCACTGATTCGCGAGCGTTCGTCGAGCACGGGAACGATGCGGGCTCTGCGCGTTTCGCTCCTGCTCGTGCTGCTCGTTGCGGTCGTCGTGTACGCGGCGCACGACGTGCTGTCGCGGCGCGCACGCAACGAATGGAAACGCACGCTGGACGTGGCGTTCGTCGTCGTGACGGAGCCCGGCGTCGACGCGGGCGCGACCGCGGAGCTCCGCGTGCGGCTTCCCGAGCTGTCGCGGCGGCTCGCCGCCGAGCTTCAACGCTATCGGCCGAGCGCGCCCGCGCCGTTCGCGTTCGTGGCGTACGGGCCAGTCCCGCTGGGGCGCCCCGTGCCCACGCTGAGCGATGAAGGGCTCACCGCCGCCGCGCGTTACGCGTGGGATCTGCACGGATTCACCCACGAGCTCGACGAGCGCGCCGCCGTCCCGACGCGGGGCTTCGACATGCGGGTCTATCTGGTCGTGAGCCCGCCGACGAAGCAGGCGCTCGTCGAGGGGGCGAGCGAGCACGGGGGGCGCGTCGCGATTGCGCGCGCCGAGCTCGATCACGAGACGGTCGATGTCGCGCTGATCGTCGCAGCGCACGAGCTCTTCCATACGGTGGGCGCCGACGAGCACTACGGAGCCGACGGGCGCGCCCTCGTGCCCGACGGCCTCGCTGAACCGGAGCTACAGCCGTTGTTTCCGCAGCGCCGCGTCGAGATCATGGCGCGCAACCGCCCCGTCTCTGCCGACAAAGAACTGCGACCGAAGACGCTGGACGAGCTCGCCGTCGGACCGAGCACCGCGCGCGAGATCGGCTGGGCGACGCGCTAGGCGCGCTTCACGCGGTCGGCTTGCGTCGAGAGGTCTTTGACGGCGGTGTCTTGGCGGCGGGCGGCTTCGTCGAGCTGGGAGACGAGGCTCAGGCCGCGTTCGGCGCCGCGGACCTGCGTGCGTTGAGCGTTCGAGATTTCGCCGACCATGCTGTTGATGCTTTCCATGGCCTGCGTGATCTGGCGGCTGCCGCGGGATTGTTCCTGCGTCGAGCGCTCGACTTGCTGCGCGATGGTGCGCATCTTTTCGCCGCTGCGCATGATGAGCTCGGAGCCGCGGGCTTGTTGCGCCGTCGCGGCGGCGATCTGCTGGACGGTGCCGGCGATGCGGCCGATGGCGTCGGTGACCTGCTTGCTGCCTTTGGCCTGCTCGACGGTCGCGCGCGCGATGGCGCGCACCATGTTGGTGCTCTTCTGCGAGCTCTCGAGGATCTTCTTCAAGGCGCGCTCGGCTTCGTTCGAGACTTCGACGCCGCGGTCGACGTTTTGGGCGCCGCGCTCCACGGCCGAGATGGCGTTCTTGCTCTCGGACTGGATGGTCTTGATGAGGTCGGCGATCTCCTTCGTGCTCGCGCCGGCGCGCTCGGCAAGATCCTTGATCTCGTCGGCGACGACGGCGAAGCCCTTGCCGTGCTCGCCGGCTTGCGCGGCGATGATGGCGGCGTTCAGCGCGAGGAGGTTGGTCTGCTCGGCCACGTCGTCGATCACGTTCAGGATTTGTCCGATGGCGTCGATGCGTGAGCCGAGGTTCGAGATCACGGACACCGCTTCCTGGCTGCTCTCCTTGATGCGGTAGATTTCGCCGATCGTCTTCAGGATGGCTTCGGCGCCGCGCTCGGCGTCCTGCGCCACCTCTTCCGACAGGCGCGCCGTCTCGTTGGCGTTCGACTGCACCTGGTCGATGGAAACGTCCATCTCGTTCATGCTCGAGCTGGTTTCCTCGGCCGTGAGCGAGAGGGCGTCGACGTTCTTGGCGACTTCCTTGATCGAGTACGCCATCTCCTCGATCGAGGCGACGGTCTCGCGCACGCTGCCCGCGAGCTCGACGATGTTTTCGGCCACGGTTTCGTTCGTGGCCGTCATCTCCATGATCGAGGAGCCGGATTCCTCGGCGCTCGTGGCGAGCACCTCGACGTTTTGGCCGATGGCGCGCAAAGCCTCCGTGGTCTCGCGCACGTACTTCGCGACCTCCTCGCCCGCCGTCATCTGCGTGCTCACGCCTTGGCTGAGCTGCTTGAGTGCGTCGAGCAGGCTCGTGACGGTTTGGGCGAGGGTCTCGCGCTGGCGATTGCTGGCGGCCGTCGCTTCGGCGTGCGCGTCCGCGATCTCGCCGAGCGCTTCGTACAGGCGCGCGACGTCGGGGGGAGAGCCGGCCGGCGTTGCCGTGCGCTTACCGTCGAGCGCTTCCTGCGTTGCGGCGTGCAGCTTGTCGAGCATGCCGCGCGAGAGCCCGCCGCCGCCGCCCGTGAACATCAGGGCGCCGACCGCCGCGAGCGCGACGATCCCGCCGGCCGTCAATGACCGTTGGTCGAAGCCGCCGAGCAGCGCCGCCAGTAGGAAGGCGGCGACGACGGCGATGATCCCCTGAACGTGGCGCGGTGTGATGCTCTCCATCGGGTCCCTCTTTGCGGAAGCGTCGAAAACCCCGCCGAGGGGGTCGAAATCGTACTCAGACCGACCCCCGCGGAACAAGGCTCTCGGCAGCTGCTCGGCCGATTCGTACCTCGATAAGTGAGGAATCGCGCGAATTCTGGGTCCAGAGCGAGCCCCTCACGGCTCGGAGCTCGGCGGCGCCGCGGCGTCCGGGAGGAGCGTTGGGCCTTCGAGCGGCAGGCTGACGGCGAGGGTCGCCCCGCGCGAGGCCGACCGATCGAGGTCGATGTCGCCGCCGTGCTCGACCACGATGCGCTCGACGATCGCGAGCCCGAGACCGGTGCCTTCCGCTTTGGTCGTGAGGTACGGCTCGAACAGGCGCGCGGCGACCTCTGGGTCGAAGCCGGGCCCGTTGTCGCTCACCGTGAGGCGCGCGCGGTCGCCGTCGCGCTTCACCTCGACGCGGACGCGGCCGTCGGGCGTCGTCTTCACGGCGTCGAGCGCGTTCTGCACGAGGTTCGTGAGAACCTGCACCATCTGGTCTTTGTCGGCGACGAGCTCGACGCGCGCGTCGCCCGTGAGCTCGACGGACGCGCTCTCGCCCTCGTGAAGCTTCACGACGGAGCGCGCCGCCTCGACGAGGTCCATCGGCGCGGGCGCGGGCGCGGGCAGGCGTGCGAAGCGCGTGAACTCGCTCACGATGTTGCTGATCCTCCGCACCTCGTCGAGCACGGTGCGCGTCGCTTCGTCGAAGTATTCGTCGAACGCGGGATCGCTGCGCGCGCGGAGCCGGCGCAGGGTTTCGATCGCCGCGCGAATGGGCGCGAGTGGATTTTTGATCTCGTGGGCCACGCGCCGTGCGATTTCGCGCCGCGCGGCGATGCGCTCGGTGACGGCCAAGCGCTTGCGGAGTCGAACGAGGTCGGCGATGGCGCGATTGAAGGCGTCGGCGAACTCCACGAGCTCGCGCCCGCCGCCCGCTGCGACCGGCTTCGGCTCGCCGTGCACGACTTCGCCCGCCTGGCGCGACATTTCGACGATTGGGCGCGAGAGGCCGCGCGCGAGCAGCACCGCGACGAGCGTGCCCGCGAGCAGCGCGATGCCGCTGATGACGAGCAGCGTGATGTCGAGCTGCTCGAGCGCCTCGATGAGCGGCAGCCGCGGGCGCGACGCGAAGAGCACGATCCCGCCGAGCTCGGGCAGCTCGAGGGACTCGCTCAGCGTGCGGCGGCTCGGCTTCGGCGCGTCGCGCGTGAGCGTGAAGCCGAACGCTGTGCCGACGCGAGCGAGCAGCGGGTCGAGGTGGCGCGCGGCGTACACGCCGACCCACGTCGCGCGGTCGCCGCGACGACAGCCGAGCTCGATGGCGAGCGGCTCCGGACGGAGACCGGGGCCCCCGCGCTCGACGCGCGTGCGGATCTCGGCGGCGCGGGCCTGCGCCGGACGCTCGCCGAGCGCGCCCAGCACCTCGCCGCTCGAGGTGATCAAGAGGAGCTCGTCGAGCTCGAGCGCGCGACCGAGCTCCGGCACCCGCACGCTGATCGAAAGGCGGCGCGCCTCGAGATCACCGGCGCGCAGGCCGACGAGGGCGCTGTCGACCAGCGGGTCGTGCTGGCAGACCGGCTCGACCAGCCGCGCGAGGGCGGCCGGTGCCGTGCGGAGCTCCTGCGCGAGCAAGCGCTTGGCGTCGCCGAACTCGCGCTCGAAGCGCGCTTCTTCGGCGCGGCGCCACGCTTCGCGCACCGAGACGCCGGCGAAGGCGGCCGTGACCAGCATGACGGCCGCGAGCGCCAAGAGCAGGCGTTGAGCGAGCGTCACGGGTGAGACGATAGCAGTGAGGGGCCGATGGCTGTCAGCTCCGGAAACGCCTGGTGAAAGCTCCGCATTCCGCCCGCGACGTGGTAGCGGATCCGGCATGTCGAGGCGCATCTGGCCGCTCGGACTCGGGCTCGCGCTCGCCGCTGCCTGCGGAGGCTCGCCCGTTCCCGCGTACAAGCCCGTGCCTCACCCGCCGGGGCGCCCGGCTCGGCCCGTCGCTCCGATGGTGCCCGCGCTGCACGCCGCGCAGATCGCGCGCGTGCCCGACGGCACGTTCGGGCCCTACCTCGGCCAAGGCAAAGACGGCGCCGTGCTCGCGTGGGCGGCGTCC
>DASUGE010000377.1:0-3267 GCA_036274215.1 Polyangiaceae bacterium
GCCCGAGCTCCGGCAGGCGGGTGACGCGCGGAAAGGTGGCGACGTTCGCGCGAAAGGTGCCGGACCAGAGGAGCTCCGCCACGCTCTCGAACGACGCGCCGGCGCCGGCGAGCTCCACGGCGTCGTGCCCGCGATAGCGCGGCCCGTGCTCGTCGATCGCCGTGAGCGCCGACTCGAGCACGGGCTCGCCGAAGCGCAGCGCTCCCGCCGCCACGGCACCGTGACCCGAGCGCGCAACGTGCCGCGCGCGCAGGCGCTCCACATCGGGCCGTGCGTAGAGACGACTCGGACCGTGTGTCCCCGGCACGCTCGTGAGCAAGCCGCGGCTCACGTACGAGTAGAGCGTCGCCGGCTTCACGTCGAGCAGCAAGGCGGCCTCACGCGCGCTCAAGAGCTCCTTCATGGATTGTCGAATCTACATTGATCCATAAAGGATTGGGACGCAGGTTCGAACCCACGGAGGACACCCCCGATGGAAACAGCGCTCAGCCTGGTGGATGGAGAACGAGGGTTCTTGCTTTTGCGAGGAAAAACGCTGGAAGAGCTCGCCGCGGAGGCGTCGCTCGAAGCGACCGCCGCGTTGCTCTGGACGGACGTCGCGCCTGCACGCGCGGATAGCCTATTCGACCGTGCAGGTTTGGAACGGGCGTTCAGCGAAGCGCGGGCTCGTGCGTTCACGCGCCTACCGACGCTCGGCGCGGCGCTCGCGTTGCCGGACGCGATGGACGGGCTCCGCGCCTCCATGGCGCAGCTGCCGGAGGAAGCGGGGAACGAGCGCGACGCCGGCGCTCGCCTCGCCGGTGCGACGGCGGTCTTTGCGGCCGCATGGTTTCGCCGCTCGCAGGGACTCGAGCCGATCCCGCCCGATCCCGCGCTGCCGCACGCAGCCGATTACCTGCGCATGCTGCGCGGGGCAGAACCCGACGCAGCGGCCGCCCGCGCGCTCGCCACGTACCTCGTCACGGTCGCCGACCACGGCATGAACGCCTCCACGTACGCTGCGCGCGTCGTCGCCTCGACGGGCTCGGACGCAGTGTCCGCCGTCGTCGCCGGCATCGGCGCGCTCAAGGGACCGCTGCATGGCGGCGCCCCGGGGCCGGTGCTCGACATGCTCGACGCCATCGGCTCGAGTGACCGCGCGGAGGCATGGCTCGAAGCCGAGCTCGCGGCGGGGCGGCGCATCATGGGCATGGGACATCGCATTTACCGGGTGCGGGATCCGCGCGCCGCCGTCCTCGAAACCGCCGTCGAGGAGCTCGAGCGCGCAGGCACGCCCGAGGGACGCCTTCCGCTGGCGAGAGCCGTCGAACGCACGGCGACCAAGCTGCTCGAACGCCGTTACCCGGCACGCCCGTTGCGCACGAACGTCGAGTTCTTCACCGCGATTCTGCTCGATGCGCTCGGGATCGATCGCCGCATGTTCACGCCGACGTTCGCCGTGGGCCGCGTGGTCGGCTGGTACGCGCACGTGCTCGAGCAGCGCCGCGCCGGGAAGCTGATTCGGCCGGAATCGCGCTACGTCGGGCCGGCACCCAAGGCCCTCGCAGCGCTCGGTGTCTCTTCGTCCGCATGACGAAAATCCTTCGTCCGAGCGCGCTGCTCGGAGCTTTCCTCGTTGCCGCGCCCTTCGTCGCTACCTCGTGCGCCAGCACGCCCGATGCCGTGCTCCAAACCGGCGGGATGAACCTCAACTGCCCGCGCAAGGAGCTCGAGGTCGCGCTCAACCGCGAGACGCCCGTCGTGCGCGAGTACGCGGTCGCCTGCAACTTCATGTATACGCGCGTCCATTGCACGAAGGCGGGGTGTCGCGCCGCACCGCTCGAGCCACCGTGTGTCGGAAACCTCCCGTGCTTCGAGGAAGACCCAGTCACCCTCGAATGGCGCTTGCCCGAAAAAGAGCGCCTCGCCTACTCGAGGACCGTGACGCGCTCGAGGTGAAGGATGCTCCTGCCGAGCACGCGCGCACGAACGTAGCGCGCCCGCTTGGGCGCGAAATGGGCCGTCCACGTCTCGAACGGGTCGTTCCTCCGCGCGATCTCCCTCCACTTTTGGCGATCGTGGCTGAGCTCGAGGACGAGCGGCGCGGCGCGCTCCTGGCAGCAGTCCGTACGATTTCGCACCTTGACCGTGCTGAAGAACGTCTCCTTGCCGAGGTCGAATTCGACCCACGGCGACGACTCCTCGTTCGTATGGAAGAGGATGCGGGTGCCCGTCACGCCCGCGCAGCGCCCGCGCTCGGGATCGCAGGGCGCGCCCCACTGCGAGCTCGTGCGCCAGCGCTTGCCCGCCGCGAGATCGTGACGCGCGTCGAGCCAGTCCGAAACGATGGGCGGCACGAACAGAGCGAGCGCGGCGAGCACGACGACCGGGGCCGCGAACCGCAGCAACCGTTGTGCGCGAAGCGTCTCGATCTTCCTCTCGGGAAGCTCGGCCGCCTCGACGAGCGCACGAGCACCCCGTGCGAGCTCGGCTGCCGCGAGAGCCTGCTCCCCGGGTGCGTCGTTGGCGTAGTCGCCGAACCAGGGGCGCGCGAGCGACGCCTGGAAACGCTCGACGGCCTCGTCGCTCTCGAGCGCGCGCTTCACGAGCGTGCGGTCGAGCGCGCCCAAAAGCTGCTCCCGCGACGGCAGGCTCGTCACGGCATCCGAGCTCGCCGCGATCGCCCAATAACAAGCCTCGCGATAGAGCTCGCTCGCCACGACGGGCGAAGCGCCGAGGCCGAACGGCTCGGCCGGCTCGTGCACGCGCGTCGCGTGGTCGAACGCCAGCCGCGCGCGCCTGCGCCATTCACGACGCTCCGGCGTACCGGCAAGGTCGAGTGCCGTTCCGAGCGCACGCCGTCTCGAGAACCATTCACCGAGTCTCGCGAGCGTGCTCGACTCTGAGGAGGGACCAGGGGTTGCCGGAGCCGCCACGGAGGCAGCGCCAGGATCTTCGGACGAATGAGGCCCGGCGCCGTCGCCCGCGCGGACCGGTCGCGCGAAGCGTAGGGGATGGGGCCACACGGCGGGCAGCGTCGGCCGGAGGAGGTGGACGGCAGCGGCCCCGAGCGCGAACCAGCACAGAACCGTGAGAGCGCCGAACTCCGCCGGCAGGGCCGAGTTCATGCTCGGGAAGCGCCAGTTGATGAAGTGCGACGAATAGACGGGGCTCCACTGCACCACGAAGTTCCAATAGATGAACAGGGTTGTGAGCCCGAACAGCGCCGAAACCAGGGCACCGTACCCGAGCGAGCACGCCAAGAGCGGTGCGATGACACAGCCGAGG
>DASUGE010000378.1:0-2105 GCA_036274215.1 Polyangiaceae bacterium
GTAGTTGTTGGCGGTGGGCTTGAAGGCGTTGAACGCGTTCGACGGGATGTGAATGTCGGTCGAGACGCCCGAGTGATCGATGCCGGTGACCACCGTCACGTCGCCGACGATGGCGTCGCCCGCCGGCCAGATGCCCTCCGCCGCGAAGCCGGCCATGTCGACCAGGCATTCGGTGAGGTTGTCCTTGGTGAGCGCGCCCGGGGCCGGGTCCCACTTCGACGGATCCGTGCCGCACGGATAGAAGAAGCCGAAGAAGCGCTGCGCCGTCGCGGCCTGAGCGCTCGCGCGCGCCGGGCGCATGATCTCGAGGAACGGCAACGCCATGCACGCGCCTGCCCCGCGGAGCACCGTGCGTCGTGAGAGAGGTCGTATGGCCATGGTTCTACGTCGCCCTCAGGGGGTCGCCGCGGGAGCGCGCCGCAAGCGGAACGCGGGCGCCTCCACGATGCCGGCGAGCAGCGCCGGGAAGCTCTGGTTGCCGCTCGCGAACGCCGAGGTCGCGCTCGCGAGCGTGCAGGTGTCGGCCGCGCCGGGCTCGCGACCATTCACGTACAGGAACGCGCGGTTGGCGACACAGGCCGGGACGCCGGGTAGCGCGGCGAGCTTCGCGGCGAGCTCGCCAGGGTTCGAGAACGCCTGGTCCGCGTCGGCGTCGGGCAGGGCGGGCGTGACCATGATGCCGCTCACGTCGATGGCGCTGTCGAAGCGACCGGTGGCGTCGAATCGAGCGAACCCCATCCCGATCGGATCGATGGCGGCGTGGCACCCCTGACACTGCGCCATCGAGTTGCGCTTGTTGACGATCTCCGTGCGCGTGAGACCGACGAGCAGATCGCCGATTTGATCGGCCAAATCCGGTGGGGGCGAGAGCTCCTCGCACAGGAACGTCTTACGCAGCCAGTTGCCGCGGATCGCGATGAGGTCGCCGTCGCTCTTCGCTTCGAGCAGGCTCGCGTGCGTGAGCACGCCGGACTTCTCGCGGACGTTGCCGGCGGGGAAATCGAGTCGTCCGTCGCTGCCCGGCGCCGCGAGGCCGTAAAACTTCGCGAGGGCCGGGTCGAGCGTCGTGTAGTTCGCCGTGAGCATGCCGAGCAGGCTGCTGCCGCCCCAGGCGAAATCCTGAACGAGCGCGTCCGTCTCCGCCTGCATCATCGGCATGAGCGTGTCGGACCAATCCGCGGGCGGCTTGACGGGAGCGCGCAGCGTGTTGAAGCCGAGCCACTGCCGGAAGAACGACGAGAAGAAGCCCTGCGCGGCGGCATCGCCGAGCATGCTCGTCGCCACTTCGTGCAGGCCCTCGGGCGTATCGAGCTTGCCGGCCGCGGCCTGGTCGAGAAGCTCGGCGCTCGGCCCGCTGCCGAGGAGCGCAAACGAAAGACGAGAGGCGAGCTCCGTGGCGCTCAGCGTCGAGAGGCCGTCCGGCGTGTTGCCGACCTCGACGCGGAAGAGGAAGCTCGGCGAGCTCAGGAGCACCTCGATCGCGAAGCGGAACTGGTCGTCGGTGTCCGTCGCATTCTGGGTCGCGGCGCTCGTGATGGCAGAGACCTCGGAGGGCTCGAGCGGCCGCCGGAAGGCGAGCTTGCCGAAGCTCGTGACGAACGCGTCGAGACAGCCGCTCGCGTTCGTCTCGCAGCCGAGCACGCTCGTGCGCCGGGCCGTGTCCGCCATCAGGTCGGTCGCGAGCCCGCGCGCTTTCTCCAGGTAGCTGCGCAGGTTGTCTGCCGACATCGTCTGGAATTCGGCGTAGGTGCGGAAGCCGAGCCGCTCGTTGTCGACGGGGATGCCGTCCGCGCTCGGCGGCGCGCCGAGCTTGAGGAGCCCCTGCACCGTGCGCTGGTACTCGAGCACCGAGAGGCGACGCAGCACGCTCGCGTCGGTGTCGGGCGCGGCGCCGGCACACGCGGACGGCGTCGTGCCGGTCGTTCCCGACGTACCCGTCGTTCCCGAGTTGCCCGAAGCACCGCCGCTCGTGCCCGTGCTGCCACCGCTGGACTTGCCGGTGCCCGCCGCGGAGCCGCCTTGCGAGCTCGCGCCCGAGCCGCTCGTGCCGGAGCCACCGCCCGTGGCGCTCGCTGCACCCGAGCCGTTCGTGCCGTCGTCCTTCG
>DASUGE010000379.1:0-4118 GCA_036274215.1 Polyangiaceae bacterium
GAGGCCGGCGCGGCGGTCGGCCACGCGGACCAGGACGACTACTTCCGCATCGTGGCCGTCACGGCGAACGGCGCGCACATCGAGACGACGCTCGCGGACCAGCCGTCGCTCGATCTCGCCGAGCGGGGCGACTACATCGACATCGCGAGCGCGGAATCGTTCTCGATCACGAGCGACTTCCCCATCACGCTGATGAGCGTTTCGGCGAGCCAGGAGGCGGCGGGCGTTCCGCGCGATTTACCGGGCGGTGATCCGAGCTCGCTCATCATCCCGCCGATCGAGCAGTTTCGCTCGAGCTACGTGTTTCTCACCCCCGACCAATACGCGTTCGATTTCGTGCGCATCATGGCCCCGGAGAACGCGACGATCGTGTTCGACGAGGAGCCGCTCTCGAAGTGGAACTGCGTGGACGCTCCGGCCGGGACGCTGACGCTGCCGCTCAGCGGCGAGATCAACTACGTCGTTCACACCTGCCAGCTCGGCTTTCCGGTGATCGACCCGCTCGAGCGGGCCCCCGACAACTTCAGCCCCGGCCACCAGAACGACGGGGTGCACGTCATCCAATCGGACCAAGGGGTCGGCGTGCTCGTCGACGGCTTCGATCGTTTCGTGAGCTACGCCTACGCCGCCGGCACCGATCTGTCGTTCATCGTCCCGCGCTAGAGCGCGCTTCGCGCGGTCCAGCGGAACGCGTCGCGGTGGACACGGTTCGGCGGTTTGACTAGGTTCCTCGAGAAACGTGCCTACCGCGCTCGTCACCGGCGTACTCGGCCAGGATGGCTCGTACCTTGCCGAGCTGCTCACGGCGAAGGGCTACCGCGTGATTGGGCTCGACGTGGCGGAGCCGGGCGCGGGGCTCCCGGGGGTCGAGCACGTGGTCGCGAGCATGCTCGACGCCGCAGCCGTGACGGACCTGCTCGCCAGCACGCGCCCCGACGAAATCTATCACCTCGCCGGCCAGTCCTCGGTCGGGCGCTCCTTCGCCGAGCCGGTCGATACGTTTCGGAGCATCGCGCAGGGCACGCTGAACCTGCTCGAGGCGTCGCGCACGGCCGCGCGCTTGCCCCGCATCCTGCTCGCCGGCTCGGGCGAGGTGTTCGGCGACACCGGCGGCGCCCCGGCCGAGGAGACGCGCGCGTTCCGCCCGCTGAGCCCGTACGGCGCTGCCAAGGCGGCGGCGAGCCACCTCGCCGCCACGTATCGCGCGGCGTACGGCCTGTTTGCTTGCGTGGCGTACTTCTACAATCACGAGTCCCCGCGCCGTCCCGAGCGCTTCGTCACGCGCAAGATCGTGCGCGGCGCGTGCCGGATCGCGCGCGGCTTGGACAGCACCCTCGAGCTCGGGGACACGAGCGTCGTACGCGATTGGGGCTGGGCGCCCGAGTACGTGCAGGCGGCCTGGCAGATGCTCGCCCGGGAGACTCCGGAGGACTTCGTGATCGCCACGGGCACGTCCGTCTCGCTCGACGACTTCGTGACGAAGACGTTCGCGCGGCTCGGCCTCGACGCCCAGGCACACGTCGTGAAGAGCGCCGCCTTGCTGCGTGCCGCCGAGATCCCGATCATGCGCGCCGACCCGGCACGAGCGGCCGCCCGGCTCGGGTGGCGCGCGACCGTTCACGTGGACGAGCTCATCGAGCGGCTCGTGGACGCCGAGCAGCGAGCCCTCGACGCGCCGAACGGATGAAGCTCGCCGTCTTCTGCGACCTGCTCGAAGAGCGCTGGTTCAGCATGGATTTGCTGGCCGACATGCTCATCGAGCAGGCGGCGCTCTTGCCGGGCATCGACGTGACGCGCGTGCGCCCCTCCCTCCCCGCGGCGCTCGCGCGCCGTTCCACGCGCGGGACGAGCGCTCGCGAACGCTGGGGCTACCGCGCGTCCATCGGGTTCGGCCGATACGTCCAGTACCCCGCCCACGCGCTCTCCCACCTCGGCAAGCACGACTTCTACCATGTGACCGATCACAGCTACGCGCACCTCGCGTTCGAGCTGCCGCGCGCGCGCACCGGCGTCTACTGCCACGACATCGATGCGTTTCGACCGTGGGTCGAGCCGGGGGCGTCGCGCCCCGCTCGCGTCCTCGCACGCACGCTCGCGGCCGGGCTCGCGCGAGCACGCTTCGTCTTTCACTCGAGCGAGCCGGTCCGAAAGGATCTCTTGAAGCACGCGCTCGTGCGCGAGGACCGGCTCGTGCACGCGCCGTACGGCGTGGCTCGCGAGTTTCAACCCGAGCGGCGCGCCGAGGACGCGGCGCTCGACGGGCGCGCGCCGTTCGTGCTGCACGTGAGCAGCCTGATCCCGCGCAAAAACCCGGAATTTCTCCTGGCGCTCATCGTCGAGCTCCTGCGCACGCGCGCCGCGCTCGAGTTCTTTCAGGTCGGCGGGACGTTCACCCCCGAGGAACGCCGGGTGCTCGAGAACGGCGGCGTCGCGGGTCGGGTCCACCAGATCCCCCACCTCGCCCGCCCCGAGCTCTCGGCGTACTTTCGCGCCGCCAGGGCCGTCGTGCTGCCGAGCCTCGCCGAAGGCTTCGGGCTCCCTGTGGTCGAGGCGCTCTCGTGCGGCGCACCCGTCGTCGTGAGCGACATTCCCGTGCTCACGCAGATTGGCGCCGACGCCGTCGTCGCCCGGCCCCCCCAGGACCTACACGCCTGGCGCGACGCCGTGCTGGCGGTGGTCGACGGTGAAGGCCCTCCGCGCGAGCGACGACTCGCGGTCGCCTCGCGCTACAGCTGGAGCGCGCACGCGCGCACCATCGTCGACACCTACGCGCAAGCGCCTAGCTCGGCGGCTTGATGATGAGCCCCTGCCCCGTCGGCAACGACGCGATGCCGATGCCGCGCCGCCCTGCAAAAGCATCCATGCCGAGCTTCGACTCGCGGTAACCGTCGAAGGCGTAGTCGTCGAGCAGTACGAGCGCGCCCGGAACGAGCCGCTCCCAAAAGTGCTCGAGCGCCTCGACCTCGGGCCGCGTGGCGTTGAGATCGAGGTGCAGGTAGGCGATTTTCTGGGCCCCCACCGCGGCGAGCGTGTCCGGGATCCGCCCCTCGACGATGCGCACGTTCTGCCACTCGCTGAAATTCCGGCGCACCGACTCGACCCCCGTCACGTAGCGTCCGGTTCCGAGGTACTCGCTGTTGGCGGCTGCCGCGCCGCGCGCCAGCTCTCCTTCCGTGAGGCGGCTCACGTCGAGGCCCGCGAACGTGTCGAGCAGGTAAAACTCCCGGTCGTGCGTGTTCCAGTCGAGGTACTGCATGATCGCAGAGCTCATCACGCCGCGGTTCACGCCACATTCGACGAAGGCACCTTCCAGGCGAATCGCGTGCGACGCCGCCCAGAGCCCGATGTGCATGCGCCACGGGCCGAGGTACTCGAGTCCCTCCGACGCCCGAACGCCGCGCCGATACGCCGCCATGAAGCGCGGGTCGTCGACGAACTCGTGATTGTGAACCGTCCAGAGCCCGTCCTGATCGTAAACGGCGGTGTGCTCCGGCACCCGCTCGATGGTGTAGCCGGTGCGCCGCACCGCCCGCTTGACCCACTGCTTCCACGCCACGGGTAACGTCCTACGAAACTCGCTGAATGTAGAAGGAGGCAGGCTGATCTTCGTGCGTCAAGAACGGCGCGACCGCCTTGAGCTCCTCGAAATGATCTTGCCGGAGATGGTTCAGCGCGCCGACGATCTTCCAGTGCGGGTTCTCCGAGAGGAACGCCTCGAGCACGTACTGCTCGTTCCAGAGGCGCACCCAATCGACGAGCCACTCCGCGGGGTAGTCGCGCGGCGAGAAAATGTCGTGGATGTGCACCATGACCCCGGGCTTGAGCCGCGGCAAAAGCTCGAGATATTCGAACAGCACGTCACCGCCCGGGCGAATCACGTGCGAGGAGTCGATGAAGAGCACGTCGTTCGGCTCGAGCTCCCCGAACAGCGCGAGCCCCACGTCTTCGACCTTCGTGCGCAGCACCTCGACGCCCGCCTGCTCGAGCCAGGCGGCCTCGTACGGCTCGACGCACAGGTGCCGGCAGCGTTGCCCGGTCTCGCGCTCGTTCGCCGCGAGCGCCTTCACGGCCATCAGCGTCGAGTTCCCGCTTCCGATCTCGAACACCCGGCGCGGCTT
>DASUGE010000380.1:0-5311 GCA_036274215.1 Polyangiaceae bacterium
GGCGTCCGACGCCGCGAACGACGGTTTCTGGACGACCGAGGTCCGCCTCCGTTTCCCGAACGGCGCGACGAGCGACGCTGTCCGGCGCGGCGTCTACATCCACAGCAGCCTGGTCGGGGAGACGCGCTGCGACGAGCTCGCTTCCACGGAGGCTTGGGTCGCCGCGGCTTCCGCGAAGCTACCTGACGCAGGCGCGATCGTCGCCCTCACGGTCAGGAATCCGTTCGTCCAGATCGCCTTCGATCCCCCGGTGAGTGCACGCCACCATGTCGGGGCCGACGACGGCGTCGTGAAGTGGCGGACCCTCCGGCGCCAGTTCGATTTCAGTTCGAACAGGCATTACCTGGTGATGACGCGAACCTACACGTCGCGGGCCGACGCCGGCATGGGCTGCTACGCGGCGCGCAAGCGCATCCATCATCTGCGCGGGACTTCCCTGGCCTCCGGGACCATGACCTACCAGGACTGCCAGGCGGTCGTGTTCAACAAGGCCGGCGCGGGCTATTGCCTCGACTACCTCGGGGGCTCGATCGTCAGTGTCGACTTCGAGCGCGCGGCGACTCGCGCCTACTGGAACTCCACGGGCGCGGGGACCGGGTCGTACAGCTATCCGGCGAACGCCCTCGATTCCGGCTACAGCGGGGTGGCCGACAATCTGCTCTGGCGCAAGCTCACGAACCGGATCCGGCCGGTGGCCGGCGGCTTCATGTCGAACTTCTCGTCGAAGTGCGACGACGAGGGCTGCGCCGGCACGGACTTGACTGGGTACACGCTCTACCTCCCCGACAAGCAGTACTTCGCCTACTGGGAGTGACGGCCCGCCCGCTTTGAGGGCATGATCGGCACCAGCGGCGCGCTCCGCCGGCCGGCTCGGTCGCCTCGGCGGCTTCACTCAGGATTCGTCAGAGACTGCGGTCCTTGCGAGTTCGAACCACAACATAGGCCCTAACAATCGATTTCCCGCCGGCTGAGCGCGCCGCGCCAACATCCCGCTCTCGGGTTCAGGCTTCGGAAACCCGCATTTCGTCCGCTCTCTCCTCCCCCGCCGCGCGCCTTCGTGAGCCCGAGACTTATCGAGCCGCGCTCCGTCTGTTGCGCGAGCGTCACGGTGAGCGCCGGTCGCTCCTGCAAGCGGGCGTCGAGCTCGGTGAGCTGCCGCAAAGCGCGGACGCCGAGCTTTCGAGGCTGCTCGCGCGGCGCGTCGCGACCGGACACTACGCGTTTTCGCCGGTCACGGAGCGCGCGGCGTTCCTGGGCGGCAAGAGCCGGCACGTGTACCGCGCTCCGCTCGCGGACACGGTCGTGCTCTTCGCGCTCGCCGGGGTGCTCACCGAGCTCGTGATGCCCGCGGTGTGCGCGCGGGTCTACTCGTACCGCAAGGGGCGGAGCTCGCGCGAAGCGGTGAGCGACCTCGTGGGTTTCCTGAAGCGACACCGCGCGGCGCACGCGGACCCGCGGGCGCGTGGCCTCCACGTGCTCCGCCGCGACATCGTCGGGTACGGCGACCGGATCCCCGTGGACGACGGCTCCCCCCTCTGGCCACTTCTGACGCGCGTGCTCGAAGCGCGCGGCTGCCCCGCGAGCGACCCCTTCCACGATTTGCTGCGGCGCGCGCTCAGGCCCCTCGTCCTGCGCACGAACGGCGCGCTCGAGCCGTTGACGCACGGTGTCCCGATGGGCTCACCGCTTCAGCCGAGCATCTGCAACCTCTACCTCGACGCCCTCGATCGCACGCTCGAAGCGCTCCCCGGCGGCTTCTACGCACGCTTCGGCGACGACATGCTCTTCGCGCACGAGTCCGGCGACGTGGCGCGTACCGCGAGCAACCACGTCGCGCGCGTGCTCGGCGAGCTCGGTCTAGAGCTCAACCCCCAAAAGGCGCACGACCTCTATTGGAACGGAGCCGGGCGCCCGAGCGCCGAGCCGAGCTCGAACAGGGAGCGCGGCACGACGCACATCGAGTACCTCGGGCAGCGACTCGCCTTCGACGGCGGCGTCGCGCTCAGCCAAAAGAAGCTCCGCCGCATTCGAAACGAGCTCAAGGCTCGCGTCGTGCGCTCGGAGCTCCTGCTCCGCGAGTTTCCCGTGGTCGAGCGAGCCGGCGCGCTCTCCCGGGCGGTCCAGGCCGCGCTCGATCCGGTGAGCCCGGCGGCGCTCGCGCTCGCGCCCGAGCTCGCGCGGCAGTGCGACGATCGGCGACTGCTCGCCGAGCTCGACCATTGGCTCACCCGAACGCTCTCGGAGGCGCTCTCCGGACGGCGCGGCGCCCGGGCGTTTCGGAGCGCCCCGCCGCGTTTCTGGCGCGCGCTCGGCCTCGTTTCGCTCGTCATGCGCCGTGATCGCGTCCGCGCGAGAGCGCCTCGCTCCGAGGGCGATCCGTGACGGACGCGGGCACGCTCGGCGCTGCATCTGCGGCGGACGCGGCGGCGCTCGAAGCGCGCGCCACGCGGGACAACGCGCTCGCGAGGGTCTTCGAGCACGCGCGACGGCACGGGACGCGTCAAGCGGCGTTGCCGTTTGCGCTCCTCTCCACGAACGGGATGGGTTACCTGCTGAAGCGCACCACCGTGCTCTTCGCGCGCGTGCCCGTGCGGACGGTGCTGCACGTCGCCGAGATCATCGTGCTCTCCGCCGTGGTCGAGCTCGACCTGCTCGGGCGGCTCCTGGCCATTCGAAGCATCGTGGCTGCGGCCGGCGCATTTCACTGGGGTGCTCTCGAGCCGTTGCGCCAGAGCGTGCGGCGGGCGCTCGGGCGCGGCGACGCGCCTGCCGCTACGGCCGAGACGGCGCGCTACCTGCGGCTCAGCATCGATTTCTGCGTTCTCCAGCTTGCGCTGCTCGTCGCGGTGCTCGAGCTCGGGCCGCGCCCGTACTCCGCGTTCAGCATCTTCGACGCCTACGCCATCGGGTGTGGTGTGCGCCTCATGCTCGACACGGTGACTCGCACCTACCACGCGGGGGTGTTCGCGGTGCGACGCGTGCGGCGCCCGTTCGCGGCGCTGTTCGCCGTCGACCTGGCGGACGCCGGGGGGCCGCTACTCCTGTTTCCGTGGCTCGGTTTCTGGGGCTTCGCGGTCGCGCAGCTCCTGGGCGGCTTGGTCGAGGCGGCGCTCACCTTCGTTTATGCGCGACGGGCCTACCGCGAGCTCGCGCTCGTACCCCCGACCCGCGCGCGGGTCCTCTCCGAACGAAGCCGGAGCACGTGGCAGCTCGTGCGCGGGACGCTCCTGCCCGGCTTCGTCAACCTGGTTTCGCAGGTGGACGCGCTCCTCATCACTGCGCTGGCGCTCGGCCCTTCTCACGGTGCCTACGGCCTCGCGGCAGGCCTCCACGCGCTGCGCCCCGTGCTCGGCCTCGGGAGCGGATGGGCCCGCATCTTCTACTTCGATCTCGCGCGGCTCGACGGGCCCGTGCGCCGGCTCTTTCGGCTGCGCTTCGAGAGGCTGCTCGTCCGTGCTGCGCCGCTGTTCGCGCTCGCCGCGATCGTCGTGGCGACGGCGCTCGGGATACTGCTTCAGGGTGCCGTGGATGTCCCGCTCATGCTCGCCGTCACGCCATTCGTCGTCGTGCGCTCGTTCTTCGCGGTCACGCAGATCCAGGCGTTCGTGCGCGGCGCCTACGGGGTGCTCGCGCTCGGGGCGCTGCTCGTCGTGGCGGCGGTCGTCACGTTGGGGCGCGTCCACGCGAGCGGAACGGTACTGCTCTTGCTCGCGACGGGTGCGCTCGCGGGCGCTGCGCTCGTGTTTCGTCTCGGCCGCTCGCGAGTGCCCGCCCCGGAGCCGGACGACAGCGAAGGCGTGCTGCGTCCACTGCCGTTCCTCGCACGGGTCGCGGCGGCGCCGGAGGAGCTCCGCGTGCTCGTGCTCGGTCTTTGGGACGCGGCCGGCGCCCGACCGTCCGGTGTCGCTACGGCGCTGCTCGACGTGCCGGGCGTCGCCTTCGCCGCGCGGTTTTCCCGCCATGCCGTGCTGGTCGCCGCGAGCGAGGGCCGGGCGCTCTTGCCCGCGCTCGTGGCAGCGAGCGGCGGCGCGCTCGCGAGCGTCACGGCGCCGCAAACACGGCGCGCTCTGGGCGCGGAGCTCGAGCGCGCGTCGGGGCGGTCGGGAAACGGTTCCGCGCTCGGCAATGCGACGGCGCTACGCGCGCGCTTCACGCGCGATTTTCCGCGCGGAACGATCCTCGACGCCGAGCGCGGCGCCATACCCAAGGCTCTCGCTTCGCCCCGCGAGCTCGTGTGGACGCTGCGGGAGCTCGGCGGAGTCTCCGCGGGCAGCCAGCCCGCTCGGCGGCGTGGCCTGCGTACGGCCGTTTACGCCCCAGGCGGCGAAGCCGAGCTCGTGTTCATCGCCCCTCCGGACGCGGATCCCGAGCGCTTCGCGATGTTCGAACGCGACACCTTCTGGTCCAGCGTGCGCGCCACGCTGACGCCAGCCTAGACGACTCGAGGCGGTCCAACGCCGCCTTGGACTGAAGGAGTGGTCGAGCCAACCGGACGTGACCTCACCGTTGCCATCGGGAGACTTGGCAACGGCTCGGACGTGGCCTGAGGCCGGTTGTCGCTGTCCTTCGTATCTTCGCTGAGTTGCTTCTGACTTTGTCGGGGCGGCCAGATTCGAACTGGCGACCTCACGGACCCGAACCGTGCGCGCTACCAAACTGCGCTACGCCCCGAACAGGCGTGCCCCGGGTTTGGGGCGGCGGGAGGATGATGGCCTTCCGGGGTCGTGTCAAGCGGCCGCCGAGGGGAAAGTGACGCGCGTTTTTTCGCTGCGACGGCGCCGCGTTGCGAGCGCGGCGGCGTGCGCTCGGTCAGCCGGCGGGGCGGCGCTTCTTGAGCTCGGCCGTCAGGGCAGGGACGGCCTGGAAGAGGTCGGCGACGAGGCCGTAGTCGGCGATCTGGAAGATGGGCGCCTCGGCGTCCTTGTTGATCGCGACGATGACCTTGGAGCTTTTCATGCCGGCGATGTGCTGGATGGCGCCGGAGATGCCGATCGCGACGTAGAGCTGGGGTGCGACGATCTTGCCGGTCTGACCGACCTGGTAGTCGCCGGGGGCGTAGCCGGCGTCGACGGCCGCGCGGCTGGCGCCGATGGCGGCGCCGAGCGCTTGGGCGAGCGGCTCGAGGACCTGGAAGAACTGTTCCTTGAGGGCGCGGCCGCCCGAAACGACGACGCGTGCTTCCGTGAGCTCGGGGCGCTCGCTCTTCACGGTGTCGAAGGAGACGACATCGACGCGACCTGCCGCGGCGCCGGGGGCGACCTTGGCGAACGCTTCGACCGGTGAGCTGCCGCCGCTCGGCTCTGCCGCCTCG
>DASUGE010000381.1:0-6790 GCA_036274215.1 Polyangiaceae bacterium
CTCATGCGAAGCGCTTCAGCGCCGCTCAGATCTCCCTCGTCGTGCTCGACGCCGTCGCGCTCATCCAGCGCGAGGCGTTCCAGCGGCTGCTGTTCTTTCAGGACCTCTTGACGCACAGGAAGACTGCGACGCTCGTCGTTCCGCCCTTCCCCGCCGACCAGCGCTACGTGCAGCTGCAAAAGTGGCTCGACGAGCGCGGGGCGCCCTACTTCGATCCGTACTTTCGGCCGCTCTCGACGCTGCAGCGCCTGCTGTCCGCTCAGTGCGGTCTCGGCTCGGGCGACACGGAAGAGATGCGCCGACGCCTGCTCGTCACGGTGGGTCAGTTCGTGGCCGAGACCAAATCGGTCACGCAACCCGTGTACATGCGCGTCGGGACCTGACCGTGATCTACACGTTTTACTCGTACAAGGGCGGCGTGGGCCGCTCGATGGCGCTGGCCAACGTCGCCACTTGGTTCTTCGAGCGCGGCTTGCGCGTCGCGTTGCTCGATTGGGACCTCGAAGCGCCCGGCCTCGAGAGCTTCTTCTTCGAGAACGAGGAGGAGCGCGAGCAGATCCGCTCGACGGTCGGCGTCATCGACCTGCTCGTCGGCTACAAGCGCAAGTTCGCCAATCTGGAGCTGCCGCCGGCCAAGGACGACGGGGCACGGCGCCCTCACGTCGTGGCGGATGCGCTCGGCAAGGTGCTCACGCCGCTCGCTCATGCGTTTTACCCGGTGCGGAAGGCGGAAGCCGGCGGCAGCATCTCGCTCTTGCCTGCCGGCTGGCGCAGTGGCGACCGCTTCGGCTCGTACGCCGAAGCGGTGCAGCGCTTCGACTGGGCCGAATTCTACGCGCGTTACGAAGGTGAGGGCTTCTTCGAATGGATGCGGCGCGAGCTCACGAATCCGGCGCTCGCCGACGTCGTGATCATCGACAGCCGAACGGGCGTGACCGAGATGGGCGGCGTCTGCACGCGGCAGCTGCCGGATGTCGTGGTCTGCCTGTGCGCGCCGAACGCTCAGAATCTCGACGGGGTCGCGCGCCTGGCCGCGTCCTTCAACCACGCCGAGGTCGTCGCGCGGCGCGGGCGTCGTGTCGAGACGGTCATGGTCCCCTCGCGGGTCGATCACGACAATACGGAGCTCAAGACGACGCTGCGGAGCTGGTTCGACGAGCGCTTCAGCGCGAACACGCCCGAGAAGTTCAAGACGCTCAAGTCCGATTTCTGGGCGCTGCGCATCCCCTATCTCTCGAGCTACGCCTACCGCGAGCACCTGGCGGTCGGCGACCCGAACGCCGATCCGGATCTCGTGCACGCGTACGAGCAAGTGGCGGTGCACCTCGCCCTGCTCGCCCCGAATGACAGCGCCCTGTCGCGCGCGGTTCAGCCCGATATCGAGCGCTTGTTCGGCCGGCTGCTGCCGGAGGTGTTCATCGCGTACGGCAGCGAGGACCGCGAATTCGCCGCGCGTCTGCACGCGGACGCGACGCGCGCGGGCGTGCCGCTCTGGCCGCTCTTGCACGAAACGGGCGCGGGAGCCGACTGGGCGGCCAAGCTCCAAGCGCAGCTCGAGCAGTCGAAGCTCGCGTTGCTCGTCATCACGCAGAAGGGGCTCGGCTCGGGCTGGGTGAAGGCGACGTGGCGTGCGGCGCGCGCGCGTGGGCTGCAGGTCTTTCCGGTCCGGAGCGGTACGGTCGAGGGCACGGCCGAGCTTCCCGCATGGATGGAGCTCGACGGCTCTTCTGCGCCCGAGTCGCTGTGGCCGCAGCTGACGAACGCCCTGAAGGCCACGCTTCGACCGGATCGGGTCCCGAACATGGCTCCGGCGCCGCCGCCCTCGGTCGTCGTGCGCGGGGCCGAGCTCGCCGCGATCAGCGCGGTTCTCGCGCCGACCGCGGAGTCGGGGAAGACGCCGTCCGTGCAGCCGCCCGCCGTCGTGCTGTCCGGGCGCCCGGGGTCGGGAAAATCCGTGCTCGCCGCGACCTTTTGCGGCGCCGAGAGGACGATCGACCGCTTCTACGACGGCATCGTTTGGGTGACCTTCGGCAAGACGCCGGACCTGCTCGAGGTGCTGCGCAAGGTGCTCAGCGCGTTCTCCGTGCAGGACGGAGCCGTCAGAGACGAAAGCGAGGCGTGGGCTGCCGTCGAGCACAAGCTCGCGAACAAACGCTGCCTGCTCGTCCTCGACGACGTCTGGGACGACAGCCACATCGCGCGCTTTCTGAGCGCCGGCCCGGCTTGTGCCTTCATCGTGACGACGCGCAGTCGAGGGCTTTCCATCGGCCTCGCTGCCCGGACCATCGCCGTCGGGGAGCTCGATCCGCAGGAGCGGCGCGACATCCTGACGCGGGACCTCGAGCTCGCCGACGCCGATCGGGAGCAGGTGCAAGACTGGGCGGCGGGGCTCGTCGGCGGCTCGTCGCTCGGCTTGACGATTCTGAACCAGGCCCTGCGGCGGCGAGTCGCCCAAGGCGACGCGCCGGCGAGCGCGATGCAGGCGCTCAAGGCCAGCGTCGAGCGGGGCGGTGCGACCGCCCTGGACCAAGCCGGAGCGATCGACGCGAACCAGTCGATCCAGGCGAGCGTCGAGCGGACACTCGAGAAGCTCTCGAGCGACCAGCTCCGCCGCCTCGCGGTGATTGCGAGCAAGCCGCCCGGGCCGATCCGCATCGAGCAGCTCGCTCGCGAATGGCGGATGGCAGCGGGCGAAGCCGATGCCGAGGTTCGGAGGCTCGCGGACCTCTCCTTGTTGGATCTGGGCGAGCGGGCCTCGGTCCAAATGCACCCGCTGATCCGGCTCTCGGTTTTGGCGAGGGGGTCGAGCACGGTCGAGACCCCCGCGCCTCAGAGTCATACGCTGCGCGCGTGGGTGACTGCGGCGGCCATCGTCACGGCAGTGCTGCTGATGGTGTTTGCGCTCAAACCTGCGACGCCGGGGCCCGTAGCTGCCGTCGATGCCGGTCCGCTCACGAGCGTCGACGCCGGGGCGAGCGACGCCGGCCCCGCGCTTCCGGAAGACGTGCAGACCCTCGTGCGGCGTTTTCGCGAGTCCGGCAACGAGCTCCTGGCGAGCGGCAAAGCGGATAACGCCATCAGCGCTTACGACTCGGCGATCCTGCTGGCACCGGACGATGCGTCCTTGCTCGTCGCGCGTGGAGATGCACACCGCAAGAGCGCCGCGACAGCCGATGAGAAACGCAGCGCCGACGAGCTGAAGGCGGCGGTCGCCGACTACGACCGCGCGCTCGTGCTGGATCCGAAGCTAGGCGACGCGCTGGTCAAGCGCGCCGCGCTGAAGGCAGCGCAAAAGGACGTCGACGGCGCGCTTTTGGACCTCCAGAAAGCGATCGGCGACGATCCGAAGAACGTCGAGGCTCAGCTCGCTCTCGGTGGAGTCCTCGCCGGCAAGTCCGACGCGAACGGGGCCATTGCGGCGTTTACGGCGGCGATCGCCGCCGCACCGAGCCGCGTCGACGCTTACTTTCTACGTGGGACGCTCTATGCGGACACCAACCAGCGCGACCGCGCGATCCAGGATCTCAAGCGCGTCGTGTCCTTCCCGCAGGCGGATCCGACGACGCTTCAGGCGGCCGACGCGCGGCTCAAGAAGCTGAACGTCGCGGTGGACGCCGCCGAGCGCCCCACGGCGGTGAAACAGTACGTGTACATTCAATACAGCCGCGCGGCCGACGCGAAGGCCGTTCAGAACCTCAGAAGCGGCATCGCCAAGCGGTTTGCGGTGCAGGCTTCTGACCTCGTGCAGTCTGCCTCCACGAGCGGAGACGTGCGTTATGCGTTTCCCGAGGATCAACGGAGCGCCGAGCAGATTGCTTGGTTGGTGCAAACGAACCTGGCGAGCCAGGGGTATGTGCTGCACATCAGCGTGATCAAGCTCTCGCAGAAGAGCTTTCCGAATGCGCGCCCCGGCAATATCGAAGTCTGGCTGCCGCCGCTGTCGGACACCGCCGCACCCGTCGCCACCGTGAGACCGCCGACGGAAAGCGCGGAGGTAAGCTCCGCTTGTCGTCAAAACGCCGAAGTTACCTTTGCTGGCAAGAGCCGCACCAACAGCGACGAGGCTCTCGAAATCTGTCGCTCCCTCATCTACATCATCACGCCGCTGGCGGCGGAGGGGCTCTCCCGAGATTACGAGATCCCATTTGTCTCCGAGGAGAGCCTCGTCAAATGCCGCTGTCGCGAGCAGACACCGACGCAGAGGGCTCCGTCCCCCAAGAAGTGAGCGCTGCGCAGCAGCGCGGCGTGGCGGAGACACGGCACTAGTTCACGTGCGACAGCGGCGTCGGCATGAACAGGACGACGAACAAAACGACGCACACCCAGCCAATGATCTTGCGCGCCGTTCCGAGCTCGCCGGGCTCGCACGGCGGGTGACCTTTCCCGGAGAAGCGCTGCAAGAGCCCGAGCACCCCGAACCACACGAGCCAGAAGAGCGAGTTGCTCACCGCCGTGACGATGCCCATCGTGCTCGGGTGCGAGAGCGCCGGCAGCACGAACCACGCGAGATTGAGCGCCAAAAGCGGGAGGGTGGCGCGCCGGATCCAAGGGCCGATGCGGTTCTGGCGCTCACCGAGCAGCGCGTAGGCGACGTGGCCGCCGTCGAGCTGCCCGAACGGCAAGAGGTTGATCATCGTGAGGAAGAGGCCGACCCAGCCTGCCTGCGCGGTGAGGTTCAGCTGCACGTCCGAGCCGGGCGGGATCGGCGGGAGCACTAGCCACTTGAGCGCGAGGTAAAGCAGACTCTGGCCCTCTTGCTCGTACGGCGGGACAGAGACGGACACGGGCGAGTGCGTGAGTCCGACGATCAGCACGGGGATGGCGATGACCATGCCGGCGAGAGGCCCTGAGGCGCCGACGTCGAGGAGAGCGTTGCGCGAGCGGATGCGATCGCGCATCGCGATGACGGCGCCGAGCGTTCCGAAGCCCATCTTCGGGAGGGGGATGAAGTAGGGGAGCGACGCGGGGACGCCGTGGTAGCGCGCGGCGAAATAGTGGCCGAATTCATGCGCGAGGAGGATCGCGAGCAGTGGGACGGCGTAGGGCGCGCCGGACAGGAAACCTTGGCCCGGCTCCATCCCCGTCCAGAACAAGCTCACGACCGTGAGCACGAAGAGGAGGACGTTGAGCCGCACGCCGCGCCAGGTGAGCGCCGGGCGCTCGGACTCGGGCGCGTCGTCGTCGTCGAACGCATCGTCAGCCTCGACCGAGCGATCGGGGGGCGCCGGGACGCTCGGGTTAGCCATGAGCGAGACTTTCGCGGAGCTTGGTGGCGAGGCGCTCGAGCTCCGGAGCGAGCTCGGCGTCGAGGGTGCCGATGTCGGTCTCGAGCCGGAGGCTGCCGCGGCGGCGCTCGCGGTCGACGACGACGAGCAGCGGCGCGTTGAGCTCGCCGTGCGCGAGGGCGCGCTCGAGGAGCGGGACGTCCTCCGGATGGGCGGCGATCGTGATTTTGCGGGCGCCGCGGGCTTCGCGCAGGGCCTCGCGCGCGAGGGCGACGATGCGCGTCGGATCGAGCGCGAGGGCTTCGCCGAGCAGGCGTTCGGCGAGGAGGCGCGCGAGGTCCACCACCTGGTCGAGCTGGCGCTCGAGGGCGGCGCTTTCGCGGGCCGCGAGGACGAGCTCGCGCGCGGCGATGGCGCTCGCGGCTTCGGCGCGCGCGCGTGTGGCAAGCTCGGTCGCGAGTGTGGCGGCGCGGGTTTCGGCGCGCTCCAGGATGGCGACGGCTTCGGCTTCGGCGCGGGCGATGAGGGCCTTGGCTTTGTCGCTCGCTTCGAGGACCTCGCTCGAGGCGACCCGGCCCAGTGCGGCCTGCCGAGGGCGCACCTGCGCGGTGCGGTCGTCGCCCGGTGCGTCGAGGACGACTCGGCCCAATTTCAAAAGCTCTCCCCGTGTCCAGCGCGTGGACGACTCCGTCTCATCTCAGGATCCCGGCGTCGAGGGCGCGGACGACGCGGCCGATTTCGGCGGCCAGCGCTTCGGCGCGTTTTTGGCGATCGGCCAGGGTGAGTCGGTGGGCGACGGCTTCGGCTTCGGAGGCCGCGGCGCCAAGAGGCGCCGCGAGCTCCGCCTCGCGCGCGCCGAGGAAGTAGCGCATCGCGACGAAGGCGCGCTGATAGTCGGCGGGAAATGCGGGGGCGCTCACCGAGTGACTCTGGTTACCGGCTCGGGCGCCGTCAAGGCCGCTCGACGACCATCGCGACGGCTTCGCCGCCGCCGATACACAGCGTGGCGAGGCCGCGCTTCGCGCCGAGGTCTTTGAGCGCGTAGAGGAGCGTGACGAGGACGCGCGCGCCGGAAGCGCCGATGGGGTGACCGAGCGCGACGGCGCCGCCGCGCACGTTGACGCGCTCGAGGTCGATGCCGGCGAGCTTCGCGCACGCGAGCGTGACGCACGAGAACGCTTCGTTGATTTCCCAGAGGTCGATGTCGCCGGCGCGGAGCTTGAGGCGCGCGAGCGTGCTCTCGATGGCTTTGGCGGGTGCGGTCGTGAACCACTCGGGGGCTTGCGCGGCGACGCCCCAGCCGGCGATGCGCGCGAGCGGCTCGAGGCCGCGCGCCTTCACTTGGCTTTCGGTGGCGAGGACGACGGCCGCGGCGCCGTCGTCGATGCTCGAGGCGTTGCCCGCCGTGATGGTGCCTTGCGGATCGAAGGCGGGCTTGAGCGCGGGGAGCTTTTGCGGGTCGCCGCGGCCGGGCTCCTCGTCGACGGAGACGAGCACGTCGGGCCCTTTTTTCTGCGGGATCGGCACGGGGACGATCTCGGCTTGGAACGCGCCTACCGCGATTG
>DASUGE010000382.1:0-6757 GCA_036274215.1 Polyangiaceae bacterium
GCACGACCTCGGCGGGTGGGTCTACGTCATCCTTTTCGGCATCGTTTTCGCGGAAACGGGCCTCGTCATCGCGCCTATTTTGCCCGGCGACTCGCTGCTCTTCACGGTCGGCGTCGTTGCGGCACTAGAAGGCACGATCGACGTCTACGCGATAATTCCACTCTTGGTCATCGCGGCCGTGCTCGGCGACGCCGTGAACTACTCCATCGGTAAGAGGCTCGGCCCCGCCGTGTTCACGAGCGAGCGCTCGATCTTCTTCAACAAGAAGCACCTCTATCGCACGCAGGATTTCTACGAGCGCTACGGCGGCAAGACGATCATCATCGCGCGCTTCATCCCGATCATTCGCACGTTCGCGCCATTCGTCGCGGGCATCGGCCAGATGCGCTACTCGCGCTTCTTCGCGTTCAACCTGATCGGCGCGCTCGCGTGGGTCCCGACGCTCGTCTTCATGGGCTACAAGTTCGCGCACCAGGAGTGGGTGCAGAAGCGCTTCCACCTCGTGATCTTCGCGATCATCTTCATCAGCATCCTGCCCGCGATCATCGAGATCACGCGCGAATACCTGAAATCGAAGAAGACGCCGGCAACGTGAGCCTTCGAGCGCTCGCTCACGACGAGCGAGCGCTTCTCACGACGACCGAGCTCTGCGAGTGACTGCGTCCGAGCGACGAGCCGCTCAGGCCGGCTTCTCGTCGGCGGGCTTCGGAGGAGCCTTTTCTTCGGCGGGCTTCTCCGCGATCTGCTTCGCCTCTTCGGCCTTCTTCGCGTCCTCGATCTCGTCCTCGCTCAGGCCCTTCTTGAAGGCACGGATGCCTTCGCCGAGGCCCTTGCCGGCACCGGCCAAACGCGTGGGGCCGAAGACCAGAAGCAGAACGACGATGACGAGTAACCAGTGTATCGGGCTGAGCGATCCCATGAGCGGCCTCCTGGCCGAGACCCTCATACCATAGCACGCGAGTCCGTCTACAGCCCGAGCGTCGTCTGCCAATCCGACTCGACGCGCGGCAGCCGGAAGGCGCGTGAATACGCCCGCGAGCCCACGCGCGCCCAGAGCCGAACGTCGATGGGAGGCTCCGAATTCCCGAGCGACACGAGGACGACGCGCACGGCGTACTTTCCCGCCGCGGGCTCGCCCTCCTCCTGGTGAACCGTCTCGAGATTCTTGCCGCGACACTCGCCGTCGCGACCCGGACAGTCGCGCTCCTTCACGAGACCGCTCTCCGTCGGTCGCCCCACCTCGACGAGTTCGTCGTTCGGATCGATGACGCGGAGATCGACGTCGGCGCTCGGCTCGTCCCACGCGATGAGAAACTGAACGGCGCCCGCCGTGAGCCCGCAGCCTTCCTCGGCGAGGCCGTTACCGTTGTCGTCGAGCGCGTTGCCGCAGATCTCGGGGCCCGTCGGGACGCTCGCCCGCTCGGTCGTGCTCGCCTCCGTGGGTGCTTGAGGAGACGGGCCCGACGCCGCGCAGCCGAGCGCCGCGCCGCCGATCGCAAGGAGCGACAGCCGCGCGGCTCGGGTGCGCGCCCCCGCGCGTGTCACTTCGCGTCCGGAACCTTCACGCCCGTGACGAGCTTCGGATTCATGAGCTCGAAATAGGCTTGCCGCGCCGCTTCGCCCGCGGCGCCCGGCTCGTTGCGCAGTGCGAGCAGCACGCCCTGCTCCTTCATGAACTTGAGCGTGCGAAGCGCGCCGGCGCGCTTGGCCTCGTCCGCGCCCTTGGCCATCTGGTAGAGGCGGCTGCGCAGGACGACGCGCGTGAACGAGTGCGGGCCGTTGTCGTAGAGCAGGTTGTCGAACTGGCTCGTCAGGAGCACGCGCGCCCACTCCTGGGGCGTCTGGTTGATCGTGACGTGGCTCATCGCCTCCGCGTTCTCGACGTACTTGAACAGCAAGCCGGCCTCGAGATCGTCCGTCGACCAGTAGCCGAAGCTCTTGTACCAAAGGTCGCTGAGCTCATCGAGCGCGGGCTTGGCGACGTTCGCGGGCTTGCGACCGTAGAGCGCGACCGCGCGTGCTGCCGTGTCGGGCGAGCCGCCGAGAATCAGCGCGAGCGCCGCGTCGTTCATCAGCACCTCGTTGTCCATCATCTCGAAGAGCTTCGCCTCGATCGCCTGATCGAAGCCGCTCTTCGCCATGGCGCGCGCCACCTGGTGCCGCGTCTCGATCGCCGCCTGCGGCGTGAAGAGCGAGATCAGCGCGCCCGCGGTGCCCGGGATCGGCCGCTGGATCAAGGTCTCGAGGAAGCAGGCGCGGCGAACCTCGTCCGGCTTCTCGTTGCCCGAGTACTGCTGGATCTTCTTCGCGACCTCGAGGAAGTCGTCCTTCTCCGCGACCCAGGCGAGCGCCGCACAGGCTTGCGCGCGGCTCTGCTCGTTCTCCTTCGGGTTCTCGATGTATTTCATCAACATCTTGAACGCCTTGTTGTCGCGCCACTCGGAGAAGCCGTCGGAAGCGCCGACACCGAGCGCGCGGAACGTCATGCCGAGGATGGCGAGACCACCGGCGTAGAGGCCGTCCATCGTGACGTCGTATTCCTTGGAGTTCGCCTTGATGGCCTTCTCCAGGGACTTCCACGAACGCTCGTCCTTGAGCCAGCCGACGTAGCGGAGCGCGCTCTGCGCGATGACCCACTCCTCGGGCATGGGGGGCTGCTGCCCTTCCTTCGGCATCGGGACGTTCGGATCGGCCCACTTGCGGAAGGCCTCGATGTCCTTGGTCGAGCCCATCGCCGCGAGCGCGCGCAGGCCGTTCGCGTGCGGCGACGGCATCTCGTGGATCCAGAAGATCACGGCGTCCTCGGCCTGCTCCTGAATCAGCGGCAGCTTGTCGGGATGCAAAATCGCGAGATCCGCGATCATGCGGGCCGCCTGCACGCGCTCGTCGTCGCTGCGCTTGAGACCCATTTCCCAGTCGTTCTGGTCGGAATAGATCTTCAGCGGATCCATGCGCAGGCGCTTGGCGAGCGTCGGCACGGCGCGAATGTCCCCGATGGCCGCGAGCGCGAGCGCCGCGTGCGTCTGCAGGTGAATGTGGGGGTTGGTCTGGATGTACTTGTAGAGCGAGTCGGCGCCGCTCGGATCGTTCAGGCCTTGGCCGGCCTTCATCGCGTCCGTGGCGTCGAACACGTAGATCATGTTGAGGAGCTGCTTGCGGAAGTACCAAGCAGCCTTGCCCGGCTGGCGGTTGTCGTCCGGCGGATCCTCGGTCGGGGCCGCGTCGAGCGCGACCACGAGGCCCTCGGTGCCGATGCCGTCGCGGAGCGCCTCGAAGTACTTGGTGCGGCTCTCCTTGTCGACGCCGCGCAGCGCGGAGACGAGCGGCTCGCGCGCGCGAGCGTCGCCGATCTTGCCGAGACCGGGCGCGGCCTGGCGCTGCACCTCCGGATCCGGATCCTTCACGAGCTTGATCAGCGTGTCGGTGTACTTCTGCTCGGCGTGGTTCGAGAGCACCGTCGCCACGAGCTGGCGCACGGCCGGGCTCTTGTCGTCGGCCATCGTCGCCATCTTGTCGACGCCGATCAGATTCACGATCTTGTCGGGATTGAAGGCCATGCCGCCGCCGAGGCGCTGCACCTTCGCGAGGTGACCGAGCCGATACAGGGTCAGGACCTCGTCGAGCGCGCGCGTGTCGCCGAGCACGACTGAAGCCCACGCGATCTGCGGCTTGGCGCCGGGGCCCGCCGTCTTCAGCGCCGCGAGCAGGCTATCCTTCGCGCCCTCGCCCATCGGGCGCCCGTACTCGGCGAGCGCGAGCGCGGCCATGCCCTGCACGGCTTCCGACGGATAGCTGAGCGCGGCCGCGGCGAGCGGCACGCCTTGCGGATCCTTCGCCCATGCGAGCTGCTTGAGCGCTTCGGCGCGTACCTCGTCGCTGCTCTCCTTCGCGGCCCATTCGCGCCAGAGCGGGATCTGCTCGGCCTTCGGCTTCACGAAGATGTCGCGCTTGATGGCTTCGCCCTGCTCGACGGTGAGTCGCTCCGCGTCCTTCTTCATGCCGAAGATGAGGAAGCCGGCGGCGCCGAGCACCATCACGATGCCGACGACGATGACCGCAGGATTGAAACGACCCTTCTTGAAGTCGTCGCCACCGCCGCCGTAGCCACCACCCCCGAAGCCGCCACCCGCGGGGATGCCCGGGCTCGGCGCGCCGGGGACGTCGCCGTCCGGCGGCCATTTGGCCAGGTCGACCTGCGGAATCACCGCAGCAGGAGGAGGAGACGGAGCCGGCGTTTGGGGCAGGTTGGTTTCGAGCATGGCGGCGCTTGCGGGCGACAGTAACCCAGCCTCAGAGTCGAGGGGAGACATGGAATGCTCCCACTGGAACGAGCGGGACCCCGGGCTGCGGCTCCGTCAGAGGCGGAAGTTTCCGGGAAATCCGGCAAAATCGGGCCGCGGCGTCGGCCAGAAAGCCGAGCGCACCGCACTCGGTGACTCGTAGTAACTCCCCTCTCGTGCCGCGCGCGCTGACTCCGCTCGCCGTAGCCGTCGGCGTCACGGCAGTCGTCACGGCCTTCTCGTATGGCCTGCCCGACGCGTACCAGGCGACCGGTGTCGGTCTCGCTTTCTTGCTCGCGACGTACCTCCTCGTGCTGCGGCACGACAGCGAGACCGTCCACCGCCACGGGCTCGCGCTCGGCGGCCTCTTCGATTCGGAACCGCTCGCCCCGGCGCGGCTTCTCCGCGAGGCGGCGGTGGCGTTCGCTTGGGCGCTCGGCGTGGCGCTCGTGGTGCTGCCGCCGTTCTGGCTCGGCTGGGTCCACTTCTGGAAGCCGGCGGCGAGCTTCCGACCCGCCGGGCTCGCCACGCTCGCGGACGACGCGCTCGGTCAATGGCTCGTGATCGCGCTGCCCGAGGAAGCATTCTATCGCGGCTACCTGCAGTCGGCGCTCGACGACGCGTGGCGGCCGCGGCTCAGAGTGCTCGGCGCCGAGCTCGGTCCGTCGCTCCTCGTCACGAGCGCGCTTTTCGCGCTCGGTCATCTCGCGACGGAGCTCGACGCGAACCGGCTCGCCGTGTTCTTCCCCGCGCTGCTGTTCGGCTGGTTGCGCGCGCGCACGGGCGGTGTCGGTGCGAGCATCGCGCTGCACGCGCTCTGTAACCTCTTTGCCTCGTACCTGGCGCGGAGCTACGGTCTCGGATGATGCTGTCGCCGCTCCTCGACGCGATCATCGATCGAGCGCTCGCCGAGGATCTCGGCGCGGGTGACGTGACGAGCGAAGCGCTGGTCCCGGAAACCACGCGGGCCGTCGCGCGTGCGGTCGCCAAGCAGCCGCTCGTCGCGGCAGGCGCCGACGCCTTCGCGCGCGTGTTCTACCGGGTGGATCCGGGCTTGCGCGTCGAAAGCCTCGTGGCCGACGGGACGAGCGTGGCCGCGGGAACGGCGCTCTGGGTCGTCGAGGGACGCGCCCGAGCGCTGCTCGCCGCCGAGCGGACGGCGCTGAACTTCGCCCAGCGCTTGTGCGGCATCGCGACGCTCACCGCGCGCTTCGTCGCGGCAGTGCCGAGCGGCAGCAAGCTCCGCATCGTCGACACGCGCAAGACGACGCCGGGCCTTCGCGTCCTCGAGCGCGCCGCGGTGCGCGCGGGCGGCGGCCACAACCACCGCGACCACCTCGGGAGCGCCATCCTCATCAAAGACAACCACGTCGCGCTCGCGGGTGGCGTCGCGGCCGCCGTCGCGAAGGCGCGCGCCCGGGCCACGCACCTCACGCGCGTCGAGGTCGAGGTCGACACGCTCGAGCAGCTCGACGAAGCGCTCGCCGCGGGGGCGGAGGTCGTGCTGCTCGACAACTTCACCAACGCCGCCGTCGAAGCGGCGCTCTCCCGCACGAAAGGCCGCGCGCTCGTCGAGGTCTCGGGCGGCGTCACCCTCGAGCGCATCGCCGAGCTCGCACGCCTCGGCGTCGACCTCGTGTCGCTCGGGGCAATCACGCATAGCGCGGGAAGCTCGGACATTTCGCTGGAGATCGAGCCGCTCGCATGACGGCGCCGTTCGACGCCGAGCGCTTTCGCGCGCTCTCGGCGAGCCTTCCGCTCGGGACGCCGTGCGTCGTGAGCGCGCTCACCGACTCGACCAGCGACGACGCGCTCGCAGCGGCGCGCGATGGTGCGCCGCACGGCGCCTTGTTCGTCACCGACGAGCAGCGCAAAGGTCGCGGGCGGCGCGGCAACACGTGGCACGCGCCGCCCGGCGAGGCGCTGCTGTTCTCCGTCGTGCTGCGGCCGGAAATCGCGGCGGAGCATGCGGCGTGTTTGTCGCTCGTCGCCGGGCTCGCCGTGCGCGCCGCCGTGGCAGCGGCGCTCGCCGCGGCGAGTGTTGCAAAAACGGCCCGGGTGAAATGGCCGAACGACGTCGTCGTCGATGGCAAGAAAGTCGCGGGGATCCTGGTCGAGAGTCAGATGCGCGGCGAGCGACTCGGCGCCGCGGTCGTCGGCGTCGGTCTCAACGTGGGACGACTGGAGCTGCCGGACGACGTGGCCGCGCACGCCACGTCGCTCGCGACGCTCGGTGCGAGCGTGGCGCGCGAACCATTGCTCACGATGGTACTGGGCGAGCTTGCCGGGCGCCTGAGCGCGCTCGAGCGCGGCGAAACGCCGCTCGGGGCCATGGTCGCCGAGCTTTCCGCGCACGATGCACTCGCAGGACAACGGGTGACGGTCGGCGGGGTGACTGGAACGGCGACCGGCGTCGATGCACTCGGAACCTTGAAGGTTTTGGACGCGCTGGGCGTCGTCCACCGGGTGACGAGCGG
>DASUGE010000383.1:0-4472 GCA_036274215.1 Polyangiaceae bacterium
CGTCACGCCCTACGCCGGCCGGGAGCCGCGTCCCTTTCCGCGCGTCGCGGAGGAAACGAGACGGCGTGGACACCTCGCGCTCGGCGTGCAGCGGAGCGGCGTCCCCCACCTCAACGTGGGCGACGATTTCGTGGTCGAGCCGGGCGATCGCCTGATCACGATCGGCAAGCAGCCGACGAACAATCCGAGCGCCGCGGCAGCGGCGAGCTTCACCGGCGAGCGTCTTCCGCCCCGCAGGATGCTCCAGACCCGCGTGACGCCCGCGCGGAGGCCGCCGCTCGGAACGGCATCGGGTGTTCGGGGGCGCACGAGCGACTCCATCGCGGGGAGGCGCCGGTTTTGGTCCGATCGCGCGTGTGATGCAAGCCGCGATGGCCGAGCGCGGGCGCTGGGCGCCGCGCTCGAAGCCGGACTCGTGACACTAGTCCCTAAACAAGCGCAGCGAGCAAAGCTCGCGCGGAATTTTTTGAAAACCCCCGGTGTCTTGGCGGTTACCACACCAACCCAAACCACGGGAGACCTTGTTCAGGTGAAGCCGACGCTACGACGACAATGTCAGCGGGGGAAGCAGAAGATCTTGGCTCAACGACGCTCGCGTGCGGGTCTGGAAGATAGGTGGCTCGTCGTTGACGATCGCCACCGCCCGAGCCCTTGGGCTGCGCGTCTCCCGCGCGGGCTTGGCAGGTCTGTGTCGATACGCGTCGATCTTGAAACGCGGATTGCGGCTCCGGTGCGCGCTGGACGCCGGCGGACCCTGCGCACTGAGTTCGGGTGGTTGCCCCCGCGAAGGGGCGGCGGAGTACGGCCCGTCGTGCTCGGCCTTCGGCCTGCGCGCGACGGACGCCCGCCTTGCGCCGGCTACGCCGGCGCGGGGGCGTGACGGCTCGGGGACGCTGATCACGGAAGGTCGCTGTGTTCGACGCCCACGTGGGCGAAAAGTCGGAGGTCGTGGCGTTACGAATCGCGGAGGTCGTGGCGTTTACGAATCGCGAAGGTCGTGGCGCGCCACGCCACGGCGGCGTCACGATGACTGAAACGGCGCGGAGTGGCGTGGTGCTCGGCGTCGCGTCTACACGCTCGAAGTCGACAGCGGGGTTTCTCGTCGTTGACGATCGCCGCACCGCCCGAGCCCTTGGGCTGCGCGTCTCCCGCGCGGGCTTGGCAGGTCCGTGTCGATTGAATTGGTTCGAAGCCGAGTCGCGGAAGTGTGGATCGACGAGCGAGCGGGCACGTCACCTGGCAAGCGGGCGCGCATGAGCTTGAGTCGGCGAGGCGGCTTCCCCCCAGTCTCAGGATAGTTGCCGCCTCTCGTAGCGACAGCGCGAGAGAAGTTCCGACGGAACCGGGGGCGATCGGAAGCGGCAATGAAGTATACGGAATCGTTCAAGGCGAAGATGGTGCAGAGGATGGCGGAGGGGCGGAGCGCGAGCTCGCTTTCGGGAGAGGTCGGGGTAAATCAACCGACGCTCTCGAGGTGGCTGCGTGAAGCGGGTAGATTGCGGCTGGTGAAGCGACGGACGCAGGACGAGACGAACAGGAAGACCGAAGGTAGGCGGCCAGACGAATGGAGCGCCCAGGAAAAGCTCGAAGCGGTGCTGGAAGCGAAGCGCCTTTCGGAGGCAGAGCTCGGGGAGTTTCTGCGGAGTCGCGGGCTGCATGAGCAGCAGCTGCGTGAGTGGGAGGCTGCGGCGGTGGAGTCGCTACGCGGACGCAAGGCGAGCGGAAAAAGCGCCGAGGCCAAGCGCGTGAAGGAACTCGAGCGCGAGCTCCGACGCAAGGAGAAGGCGCTGGCAGAAGCGGCAGCGCTCTTGGTGCTGCGAAAAAAAGCGGAAGCTCTGTGGGGGGCCGAGGACGCCTCCACGGAGTCGAGCAGCGACGACGAGTCCTCGAACTGATCTCCGAAGCGGTTGCGGCCGGAGCGCGCCAGCGGGCCGCCTGTCGCGAGCTCGGACTCGACGTGCGAACCGTCCAACGCTGGCGAACGGGCAGTGCGGAAGATGGCCGAAGCGGCCCCCTGAGCCGGCCGAGCAACAGCATCACCGAATAGCAGCGGCAGCACGTCCTGGCGCTGCTGACGAGTTTCCGCTTGGGGTTCCCTGTCTTTTCTTTGCGGCTTGTCGCTTTCTTCTTGACCGAAAAATTCGCAGCAAACCTGCGGCGACGCGAGTTGACTTTGAAATGCTGATTGCGTCGCTCCGGTGAGCGCTGGACGCGCCTTGCGCGTGCGCCCCGCGACAAAGCTCATTTCACCGCTCGATCGCCGAGCTCGTTGGCTTTTGAGAGGGGAAATAACAGCGTGCTACGAGTACGCAGTCAGAGTCGGCGGGAGCACATCACGATCGCCGCGACTGGCCACGCGCCACGGAAAGAAACCGGCGCGGCCGGCGGGCGGCCGTCCAACGGGTCACGATGGTCGCTCGCGCATCGAAGGCCTCACGAAGCAGCTTTCCGGCGTACACGCAGCCTTCTGCTTCTTCCCGAAGGATCTGACCGAGTAGGACCAGAAGGCGATCAAGGGGTAGCGATAGCAAAGGAGGATCGACATGGCACAAGCGGCATTTGATTGGGATTCGGGGTTGGAACAGGACGACGCTGACGTTCGACGGACGCCCGAGTCGCCCTGGCAGCGGGCGCATACCGAGCTCGTCAGGCTCGCGAAGCATCGCGCCGGCCTCGATGTCGAGGAGGGACGTTGGCTGCTCGCGGCGCTTCGCGAAGGGACACACGTCCGTCTCGGCTTTGGCTCCTTCAACGAGTACTCGGAGCGGATGTTCGGCTACGGCCCGAAGGTCACCCAGGAGAAGTTGCGGGTCGCCGAGGCGCTCGAGGAGCTTCCGATGCTCGCGGGCGAGCTTCGCGCCGGGACGCTGAATTTCTCCGTCGTCAAAGAGCTCACGCGGGTCGCGACTCGCGATACCGAAGGCGAATGGTTGCAGGTGGCGCGGGGAAAGACGGTGCGGGAGGTGGAGCCGCTGGTTTCAGGCCGACGGCAGGGGAATCGGCCCGACGATGCGGCCGATCCGCGGGCGAAGCGGCATGTCGTGAGCTTCGAGGTGTCGGGGGAGGTGTTCGCGCTGCTCCGGGAAGCACTCGCGAAGATTCGGCGGGAAGCGAGCGAGGCGCTCGACGACGATGCCGCGCTGCACCTCTTGTCTCGGTATGTGCTCGGCGGAGCGCGCGACGAAGGGCGTTCGAGTTACCAGGTGGCGCTCACGGTCTGCGAGCGCTGCGGCGCGGCGAAGCAGCACGGACGCGGGGAGCTCGTGGAGGTCGGAGAGGAGGTCGCCGCCATGGCTGCTTGCGATGTGCAGCACATCGGGACCGTCGGCGGCGCACCCGTCGGTGGCGATCTCATCAACGACGCCGCTCACGTGGGCCCGGTCGGTGGCGCTCTGGTCGACGACGCCGCCCACGTGGGCGCGACGGGCGGCGTGGGCGTGGGCGCGGGACGGAACCGGGCTCGCGCAACCACTCGCGCCAAGCAAACGATTCCACCATCGATTCGCCGCAGCGTCCTGCGAAGGGACGGCGGACGCTGCCGCGTTCCCGGTTGCCGGCACGCGGTTTTCGTGGACGCGCATCACATTCAGCTGCGCGCCGAAGGCGGGCGACACGATCCCGAAAATCTGGTCACGCTGTGCGGGGCTCACCACCTGGCTGTTCACCGCGGTGAGCTGATCGTCGATGGCGCTCGATCGGGAGCGCTGGTCTTTCGGCATTCGGATGGCAAAGGCTACGGGAGCTCGCAGGTCTCGGCAGCCGCGGCGGACATCTTTGCCAAGGCCTTTCAAGCGCTGCGGAATCAGGGCTTCCGTGAAGGCGAGATTCGCAGGGCACTCGCGTCGGAGACGGTGCGGGCCGAGTCCGAGCTCGCCAAGGTGTTCCGGGCTGCCTTGCTCGAGCTCGCGCCGGCGCGCTCGGGGCGTTAGGCAACTCTCAAAAAAAACAGACGCTGTTCCGCTCCGACCGGGCGCTACACCTGCCCGCACATCAGCATCGCCCGCACCGGACTGCTCCGCGCCCCAGCTATCGCTTGTTTAGGGACTAGCGCGCCTTGCGCTGCCAGCCGGCGCGGCCCTCGACGATCCCGCCGTCGGCGCTGAGCGCGACGACCATGCCGGCGTCCGCCATGATGCTGATGAGCGGCGCGGTCCAGGCGCTGTCGGACCAGACCGAGCGCCACTGTTGATCGCGCTGCGGATCGCGCACCCAGAGCCGCCCGAGGCTCGCGACCCATTCGCGATCGAGCACGTCCATGGCGCCCGCCGTGAGATCCGGCTCGCCCTCCGCCACGGTGCTCGTGGGTTTCATGTGCTCGACGCGTAGGGCGACGCCGTGACTGCCGACGAGCAACCCGAGGCTGCGCTCGGGTTCCGTGGCGCCGCCGACGAAGGCGCGCGTGCGCGGCGTGAGGAGAAACTCCACCTGCCAGTCGAGCGGCGTGTACACGGCCGCGAATCCGCCGCCCGACG
>DASUGE010000384.1:0-9644 GCA_036274215.1 Polyangiaceae bacterium
TGCACGCCCTGCCACGGCGAGCACGGCCAGGGCGTGATCGGCCCGAATCTCACGGACGCGTACTGGATTCACGGTGGCGAGCTCATGCAGATCTACAAGACGGTGAGCGACGGCGTGCCCGCGAAGGGGATGCCGCCCTGGAAAATGCAATTGAGCGCGATTCAAACGCGCGAGCTCGCGGCGTACGTCGGCTCGCTCCGCGCGCATCCCGTGGCCGGAAAAGCGCCCGAAGGCGAGCTCGCTCAGCCGCCCGCGCAGTAGGCAGCGCCATGTCTGTACCGATCGCCCCCGAGCGCGTTCTGCCCACGATGAACGCCGACGGCACGCGACGCCGGATCCGCCCGAAGCTCTACACGGGTCCACGCCTCACGGGGCGACGCCGCGTCGCATGGCTCCTGATGGTGCTCTTTGCCGCCGTGCCGTGGCTCGAGTGGAACCACAAGCCGCTGCTGCTGCTCGATCTGCCGCGGCGCGAGTTCACGCTGTTCGGAACGACCTTCCTCCCGACGGACGGTGTGCTCCTCATGCTGCTCCTGCTCGCGATCTTCGTCGCGATCATCGCGACGACCGCGGTCGTGGGGCGCGCGTGGTGCGGCTGGGCGTGCCCGCAGACCGTTTACATGGAGTTTCTGTTCCGACCCATCGAGCGCTGGTTCGAGGGGCGCCCCGAAGACCAGCGCAAGCTCGATCGCTCGGGACCGAGCCTGCGACGCGCGGCGAAGAACGTCGTGTTTTTGGCGGTGTCGTTCGTGCTCGCCAACGTGTTCCTCTCGTACTTCGTCGGCGTGCGGACGTTGCTCGCCTGGACGCGGCTGTCGCCGTTCGAGCACTGGGAGCCCTTCCTCGTCGTGGCCGTGACGACCGGCCTCGTCTTCTTCGACTTCGCCTTTTTCCGCGAGCAGATGTGCACCGTCGCGTGCCCGTATGCGCGGCTGCAGTCGGTTCTCCTCGACCCCCGCTCGCTGATCGTCGGCTACGACAAGGCGCGCGGCGAGCCGCGGGGCAAAGGCAAGATCCAGCCCGGGCGCGGCGACTGCATCGATTGCAACGCCTGCGTCGCGGCCTGCCCGACCGGCATCGACATCCGCGACGGGCTCCAGCTCGAGTGCATCGCCTGCGCGCAATGCGCCGACGCCTGCGACGGCATCATGCACAAGATCAAGCGACCGCTCGGTCTGATCCGCTACGGCTCGCAGCTCGAGCTGGAGGCGCGACCGAGAGCCTCGCTACCTCAGCGCATCTTCCGCCCGCGAGTCGTGATCTACGGCGTCTTGCTCGCCGGGCTGCTCGTCGCGCTCGGAACGCTCGCCGGGACACGGCAGCCGGCGGAGGTTACGGTGCTGCGCGGGCTCGGCGCCCCGTTCACGGTGGAGCAGGGGCGGGTCACGGGCGCCCTGCGCGTCAAGGTGCAAAACCGCGGCTCGGAGCAGCGCCGCTACCGACTCGAGATCGTCGCGGCGCCGCCCGTCACCTTGATCGCGCCGGAGAATCCGCTCGAGGTCGCGGCGGGAGCGCACCGCACGACGGCGGTGTTCGTCGTCGCGAACACGGATTCGTTCCACGGCGGCCAGCGCGAGATCGTCGTGCGCGTCGCCGACGACCACGGTTTCTCCGCGGATACGCCGTATCGACTGGTCGGCCCGGAGGAGGCGCAGTGAGCTCGGTGACGAAAGAGCCGGCGGCGGCGGGCAGCGGTTCGCCCGGCGCGTCGCGCTCGCGCGGGCTCTTCTGGGCGGCGCTCCCCGTGGTCCTGCTCGGGGCGAGCCTGCTCGGCGTCGGGACGATGGTCTCGATCGCCGTTCACGATCCGAGCTTCGCTCTCGAGCGAAATTACTACGAGCGCGCCGTGCACTGGGACCGGCAGCGCGAGCAGGAGGAGACGAACGAACGGCTCGGCTACGCCGTCACCCTGGCGCTCGAGACGGTACGGGACGGCGTCGAGCTCGAGCTCGCGCTCGCCGATCATGCCCGTGTTCCGCTTTCGGGCGCGGAGGTGAAGGTCGAGGCGTTCGCGAACGCCCGGGCGGGAGAGCGCCGCTTCCTCACGCTGATTCCGGCCGCCGACGGCCGCTACCGCGCCTCGCTCGGGCACGCGCAGGCCGGGCTCTGGGAGTTTCGCTTCGACGTGCGCGCGGCCGGCGAGCATTTCACGCGCACCGTGCGTAAGGACGTGCCGCCCGAGGGGGGCTCATGAACGGCCTTTCGCTCGCTTCGGTGCTGGTCGGAAGCTTGCTCGGCAGCCTGCATTGCGCGGCGATGTGCGGCGGCTTCGTGGCCGCCTACGCCGACGGCGCGGACCGCGAGCGAGGTCCTAGGGCAGGGGCTCACGTCGCGTACAACGCCGCGCGCTTGGTGACGTACCTCGCGCTCGGCGCCGTCGCGGGGGCGCTCGGACACGCGCTCGATCTCGCCGGCAACGCCGTGGGGCTCGCGGATGCCGCCGCCATCGTCGCGGGAGTGCTCCTGCTCGCGTCCGGGCTCGTCGCCCTCGCGCCGCGGTCGTCGCTCGTGACGCTGCGCGCGCGGCCGCGGAACGGCGCGTCGAGCCTGCTCGGACGCTTGCTCGTGCGCTTCCGCGCGGCGCCGCCCGTCGTGCGGGCCACGCTGCTCGGCCTGTCGTCCGCGCTCCTGCCGTGCGGCTGGCTCTACGCCTTCGCCGCGCTCGCCGCCGGCACGGGAGGCGCCCTCGCCGGAGCGGTTCTGATGGCCACGTTTTGGCTCGGGACCGTGCCGATGCTGCTCGGTCTCGGTCTCTCGCTCGAGACGCTCGGCCGTCGCTTCACGCGGCTGTTCTCGCGCCTGCGCCCTGCGCTCGTGCTCGGCGTCGGCGCGGTGACGCTCCTCTCGCGCTTGCAGCTGCCCGCTTTCGCCGCGTCGCGGCCGAGCGCAACGCCGTCCGCAGCGCACACCCCGACGCCCGCCGATTGTCCCTGCCACCGCCGATGATTCCCGCGCCTTCGACCCGCCCCGTGCTTGCCGAGCCTCCCGCGGCAGCGGAGGAGCTCGCCTGCACGCACTGCGGCCTGCCGGTTCCGGTCGCTGCCCGCGAGGTCGCCGCGCCGCACTTCTGCTGCTCGGCCTGCGAGCTCGCCTACGGCATCATCCACGGCGCCGGGCTCGGCGCGTATTACGAGCGACGTGATCGCATCGGTGTCGCCTCGAGCGCCACTCGCGCCACCGGCAAGAGCTACGCGGAATACGACGACGCCGCGTTCCTTTCGCGCTACGTGACAGAGAGCGGAGCCGACCGGCGCCTCGAGCTCTTCCTCGAAGGCATCCACTGCACGGCGTGCGTCTGGCTCGTCGAGCGCCTGCCGCGTCTCTTGCCCGGCGTGCGCTCGGCCAGCCTCGAGCTGGGGCGTAGCGCCCTCGAGGTCGTGTTCGACGAAGCTCGCGTCGCGCCGAGTGCCATCGCGCGCGCTCTCGATACGCTCGGCTACGCTCCGCACCCGAGCGCGGCGACCCAGCGCGCGGGTGAGCGCCGCGCGGAGCGCGCGCTCTGGGTGCGGCTCGGCGTCGCCGGGGCTCTTGCCGGCAACGTGATGCTGATGGCGCTCGCGCTTTATAGCGGCGCTGCGGAGGACGCGCCGTACGCCGCGCTCTTCCGCTGGGGCAGCCTGCTCTTGACGCTGCCGTCCGTGTTTTTCTGCGGCAGCGTCTTCTTGCGCGGTGGCTGGGCGGCGCTCCGCACGCGCGTGCCGCACATGGATCTGCCGATCAGCATCGGTATCCTCGCGGGGTTCGCCCAGAGCGCGTACAACACGCTCTTCGGGCGCGGCGAGGTCTACTTCGACTCGCTGGCGGTGCTGATCTTCCTCCTGCTCGTCGGTCGCTGGCTGCAGCAGCGCCATCGTCAGCGGGCGCAGGGGGCTCTCGATCTCATCGCCGCGCTGTCGCCGGTGACGGCGCGCCTCGTGGACGGTGAAGCGGTCCGCGACGTCCCCGCGTCGGCGGTGCGCGAGGGCGACCTCGTCGAGGTTCCGTTCGACGAGCGGCTCCCGGTCGACGGCATCGTCGTCGCAGGGCGTTCCAGCATCGATGCGGCCTGGCTCACCGGAGAATCGCTGCCCGAGGACGTGAAGCCGGGTGATCGCGTCTACGCGGGCACGCTCAACCGCGAGAAGACGCTGGTCGTCCGGGTCGAGAGCCCGGCGAGCGGAACCCGCCTCGCCCGCCTGCTCGAAAGCGTCGAAAAGGCGCAAACGCGCCGCGCTCCCATCGTGCGCTTGGCCGATCGCGTCGCGGGTGTGTTCGTCCTCGTCGTGCTCGCGCTCGCGGCCGTCACGTTCGGCGTGTGGTCGTTCATCGACGGCGCGCGCGCCCTCGACCACGCCGTGGCGCTCTTGGTCGTCACCTGCCCCTGTGCCCTCGGGATGGCGACGCCGCTCGCCGTGAGCGCCGCCCTCAAGCGAGCGGCCCGCACCGGTATCTTCTTCAAGGGCGGCGAATTCCTCGAGGCGCTGGCACGCCCCGGCACGATTGCCTTCGACAAGACGGGCACGCTCACCGAAGGACGTCTGGCGCTCGCGTCGTACGAGGGCGATTCGAGCGTGAAACCGCTGGTGAGCGCTGCCGAGAGCCGCTCGGGTCATCCCGTGGGTCGCGCGCTCGTCGCGGCATTCGGCGCTTCGCAGAGCCTCAGCGTGGAGTCCGTCGCCGAAGAGCCCGGCCTCGGCCTCGCGGCTCGCGTCGACGGACACGAGGTGCGCATCGGCACGAGCGAGCACGTGGGTGGGAAGGAGGCAAGCTCGAGCTTCCCCTGGCGCGAAGCCCTAGCGCGGGCCGCCGAGCTCGGCCGTCCCGCGGTGGCCATCGCCGTCGACGGCGAGGTGCGTGCCGTGGCTGCGTTCAGCGACCCGCTCCGCGAGGACACGCGCGCGAGCCTCGATGCGCTCCGGCGCGCCGGCTATTCGGTCGCGGTTCTGTCCGGCGACCAGCCGCGGGTCGTGGCCACGATTGCCGAGCGGCTCGGGCCCGTGCTCGAGGCGCGTGGCGGCATGCTGCCGGAGCAAAAGCAGGCGTGGATCGAGCAGGCGCGCGAGCGCGGCCCTGTCGTCATGGTCGGCGACGGGGTCAATGACGCGGCCGCACTCGCGGCGGCGGACGTTGCGATTGCCGTGCACGGCGGCGCGGAAGCGAGCCTCGGCGCGTCGGACGTGTTCACGACCGCGCCCGGCGTCGGCAAGGTGCTCGAGGCCGTCCTCGGCGCCCGCCGCACTCTCGCCGTGATTCGTCGTGGGATCGCCTTCTCGCTTGCCTACAACGTGGCCGGGGTCGTGCTCTGCATGGGCGGCTGGATCTCGCCGCTCGTCGCGGCGCTCTTGATGCCGCTCTCCTCGCTCACGGTGGTCACGCAAGCGTTGCGTGCACGAACCTTCGACGCACCACGGAGGACGGCATGACCGTCTTGTTCGTCGTCTTGCCCTTGGCCGTCTTGCTCTCGCTCCTTTCGGCGCTTGCCTTCGTCTGGGCGACGCGCCGCGGTCAGTTCGACGATCTCGACACGCCCGCCGTCCGCTTGCTCTGCGACGACCTCGGCGAGCGCCCGCGCTCGCCGTCCCAAAACCCATCCCGGAGTCCACCATGACCACCAAAGAGCCGACCATCTCCCAGCGCATGACCAAGACGCCCCACTTGATCGGTGCCGAGCAGTCGCTGCGCACGGCCCACGAGCTCATGCAAAAGTACGGGATTCGGCACCTTCCGGTCCTGCACGGCGGCAAGCTCATCGGCCTCGTTTCCCAGCGCGATCTGCACCTGGTCGAGAGCTTGCGCGACGTCGACCCGGACGCCGTGCGCGTCGAGGAGGCGATGACGCAGGACGTGTACGCGGTGGAGCCCAAGACCGCGCTCAAGGAGGTCGTGCTCGAAATGGCACAGCGCAAGCTCGGCTCCGCCGTGGTGGTGCAGGGCAGCACCGTCGTGGGCGTGTTCACGACGGTCGACGCGCTCGAATGTCTGGCCGAGCTGCTGTGAGCGCTGCGCTCGGGGGCGGCACGTGCCGCCCCTCTGCGTGTCGGCTCAGGTAGAAGCGTAGAGCTTCACGAAATCGGCTTCGGTGATGATACCGGCGAGCTTGCCGCCGTCGACGACGACGAGGCAGCCGATCTTGCCTTTGAGCATGCGCTGCGCGGCCTCGGCGAGGGGCGCGTCGGGCGCAATGGTCTGCACCTCGGTCCGCATCGCTTCCTTCACGACGACCATGTCGAGCGCGTTGCTCTGGGCACGAGTGCCGTAGCCGAGTGCCTTGATGAGCCCGCTATGAAAAAGGTCGCGCTGGCTCACGACGCCGGCAAGCGTGCCGTCGTCGTCCACCACCGGGAGGTGCCGGATCCGTCCGAGCCGCATCACGTCGTCGGCGACCTGCAGCTTGTCGTTTCGACCGATGGTCACCACGTCGACGGTCATCAGGTCGCGCACGAGCTTCGGCGAGGGAGTCATGGCCGCTCAGTTTGCAAGGATTGGACCCCGCAGGGGGAGCCGGAGTTCGCCCGTGAGCCCCCCGGCTGCGCAAATTAAGCGCCAACCAGGAAAACCAGCCGCCTGGTGCGCAAATATTGCCGGCACCGACGAGCCGGCGGCGACTCATCAACCAGTTGATATTATTGATGTTATCGAGCAGGTTGCCGAGCGAGTCCGCTGCCGGCATGATTTTCGCTACAAGGTAAGCACACGTGCCCCAGGGCACCATTGCTCGAGAGTAGGCCAATGACCCACGGAAAACTCCTCATCGTCGATGACGAGGCCGCCACCCGCACGACGCTCGGCGATCTCCTGCGTGCCGAAGGCTACACGGTCGAGGCCGCCGCTGACGGTTTCAAGGCGCTCGCGCGGCTCCCGGAGTTTGCGCCCGATCTGGTGCTCACCGACCTGCACATGCCGGGCCTCGACGGTGTCGAGCTCCTGCGCAAGCTGAAAGAGACGAATCCCGAGCTGCCGGTCGTGCTGATGACGGCGTTCGGCGGCGTCGAGATGGCGGTCACGGCCATGCGCGACGGAGCCGCCGACTACCTCATCAAGCCGCTCAACGTCGACGAGCTCTCGATCGTCATCGCCCGTACCCTCGAGTCGTCGAAGCTCCGCCACGAAGCGAACGAGCTTCGAACCAAGCTCCGGGATCGGTACTCGTTCGACAACATCGTCGGCAACTCGAACGAGATGCAACGCGTGTTCAAGACGGTCGCGCAAGTTGCGCCGAGTCGCGCCACCGTGCTTTTGAGCGGGGAGTCCGGCACCGGCAAGGAGCTCGTCGCGGCCGCGATCCACCATCACTCACCGCGCGCGCAGGGCCCCTTCGTGAAGCTCCATTGCGCGGCGCTCGCCGAGAGCTTGCTCGAGAGCGAGCTCTTCGGTCACGAGCGCGGGGCCTACACCGGCGCCGACCGCAAGCGCGAAGGGCGCTTCGAGCAGGCGAACGGCGGCACGCTATTCCTCGACGAAATTGGAGAAATCTCGCTCGGAACGCAGGTGAAGCTTTTGCGCGTCCTGCAGGAGCGCGAGTTCGAGCGCGTCGGCGGCGGCCAGACTCTGCACGTGGACGTACGGCTCATCGCCGCCACGAACCGCGACCTGAAGGAGATGGTCGCGGCCGGTAAATTCCGCGAGGACCTTTACTATCGGCTCAACGTCATCAACCTCACGCTGCCGTCGCTGCGCGAGCGTCCCTCCGACGTGCCCGCCTTGGCCATGCACTTCCTCAAGCGCTACGCGGCGGAGAACGGCAAGTCGGTGAAGACCTTCAGCGACGAGGCGTTACACCGCATTGCCAGCTACGACTGGCCCGGCAACGTCCGTGAGCTCGAGAACGTGATCGAGCGCGCCGTGGTGCTCACCGACGGCGAGACGATCGAGCTCTCGCACCTTCCGCCCGAGCTCGGCGTCGTGCTGCGCCGCTCGTCGGCCCCGACCGTCCCGGGCGCCACCCTCGACGAGCTCGAGCGCTTCGCGATCCTGAAGACGATGGAATCGGTCGGCGGCTCCACGAGCCGCGCCGCCCAGATCCTCGGCGTGAGCGTGCGCAAGATCCAGTACAAGCTCCAGGAGTACAGCGCCTCGTCCCGACGACGGAGCACGACGGGCCTCGCCGCGGTCGAGGGAGGCGAGGAGGGGCACGAGCACGGACACGAGCACGAGCCGCCCGCGTCCGAGCCGGGCTCGGACGTCGAAGTCGCGAGCTAGGGACGAGCCAATCCTTGCGGATGCTCGTCGGGAGGATCCGCACCGCCGTCGGGGCGGACTACTTCCGAATTCGTTCCGGATGGTCACTGCCGCGACCCCGCAGGCTTTGACCACCGCGCCGCCGTCGCATCAACGAGCCTACGGCTACGAGGCCTAGCGCCATAGCGAGCGGTTCGTTCCTGTCGCTCGCCGGCACGCTGCAACCGCAACCGTCCTCGTCGGGAGGTGAGGAGCCTCCAGCTCCTGCGGCGCCGCCCTTTCCTGCGGCGCCGGCCTTTCCTGCGGTGCCACCCTTGCCGGAACCACCGCCGTGATTCGCAGCGCCACCTTCCGCGGCCGTGCCGGCTTCTCCGCGCCCGCCTGCGTTCGTCCCGGCCGAGCCGCCCTTACCCGACGAGCCACCGCGTCCTCCCGTCGCGACGCCGCCCGCCGACTCACCGGCTTCCGCCCCCGTTCCTCCGGTCGAGCCGCCGCGCCCGGATCCACCGTTTCCTGCGCTGCCCCCCACGTTCCCGTGTCCGCCGCCCGCATCGGAGCCCGCCGCGCTGCCGGCGGCTCCGTCGCCTGCGGCGCCGCCTTCGCCTGTCAAAGGACATCCGCTCGGTGGCGAGCCGGGCGCGGTGGGACAGGCGTCGGCGCAATCGGCGACCGTGTCGCCGTCGGAATCCGTGGGGTCGGCGCAGCCCGTCGTGATGAATCGCGCGTACACGCCGTCGTCGGGGCCCGAATGACGGGTGTAGAGCGTGAGCCACCGGCCGTTGCCGCCCGTGAGCGCCACGTCGGCTTCCATCGGCTTCGAAGGACCGAGGTCGACCCGCGCGGCATCGACGACAGCGCCTGCGGAGCTCACGCGCACTCCGAAGGGATCGCCCCAGCTCCAATCGCTGTAATCCGACCAAGCCACCAGCCAATCGCTGCCGTCGAACGCGACGCGCGGCAAGCGAGCCGTCCCGAGCTCGGCAATGGGGAGCGGCGTAGAGTCGAGGACGTGATTCGCGTCGTCGACGCGTGCGCCGGAGATGGTGGCTGTGCCGTTGTTCTCCCAGACCACGAGCCAGCCGCCGGCACCGCGAGATACCCTTTGGTTCGCGAAGCTGGTGCCCTCCGCGATGGGGAACGGGCTGCCGTCGACGCTGCCGTCCCCCGCGATCCGGACGCCGTCGATACGGGTCTCGGACGTGTCGGCATCGAAGACCGCGCTGACGACGAGCCAGCCGCCGGCTGCGGCCGCGACGTCGCACGGGGCCGTTGGTCCCGCGAACGGCAAAGCGATCCCGCTCGAGTCGAGCACGTTGCCGTCCGATGCGACACGCGCCGCCACGCCGCACCCTTGAGGGGACTCGTTGCCCCCCCAAGTGACGAGATAGTTGGTGCCGTCGAAGGAAACTCGCGGCGTGTTCTGATTCTCGGCACCCCCGCCGATCAAGACTTCGTCGGGGAAAGCGACCGAGCCACCCGCCGTCACA
>DASUGE010000385.1:0-3515 GCA_036274215.1 Polyangiaceae bacterium
ACCAGGCGGCAGTGCGACGGGGCGTTCGAGCGCTCGCCGCGCAGCTGCCGACGTACGTGACCCTCAAGGAGGTGAAACGCCGCTGGGGCAACGGGCAAGAGGACGTCGTTCCCGTCGCCCAGTTCGAGAAGCTTTGGGGAGACATGAGCGCGCTCGCGACGCTCCCCGTCGGCTTCGTTTCGGTGCCGCGCCGTCGCGGCCAGCAGCTGAAAGACGTGGCGCAACTCGACGGCTGGGAGCGCGACGGCTCGCGCGAGTACGTCGAGGCGCTTTCCGACTTCGGCTGAGGCCGTGTGCACCCCGTCAACGCGCGCGCCGGAACGCGCGCTCGTGCGACCACGTGCCGCCGAGAACGATGCAAAGCCCGCCGAGCTCGAGGATCCAGTTGGCCTTGAGCCCGAGCCACTGTGAGTGGATGAAACGATCGACGTGGTGGAACGAAGCGGCCCGGATCACGACGAACGCCGTCACGATCGCCGTGCCCGCCGCCGCAACGCGAGCGCCGAGGCTCGCCTTGCGAACGGCGAGTAGCGCCACCGCCGCGGCGACGGCGCCGAGGGCCGCCACGACCAGGATGAACGCGAGCTGAACTTCCCCGCGCTTCTCGTACCAGCCCTCGCCGTGCGCGAGCAGGCGACCGATCTCGGTGAGCAGCGTTTGAAGATCGAGCTGTTTGTTCACGCCGAGCACGACGTACAGGATCGTCAGCATCTGCCAAAACAGCCGCTCGCGCCGCGCCGTCTCGAGCTTTGCCATGCCCGGGGTGATGCGGCGGGCGGCCGCGCGGCAACGCCACGCGACGAAGAAGTAAACGACCACCGTGAGAAAGCCCACGAACGTCGGATCGCCGATTCCGGGAGACCAGCTTCCGACCCAACCCGCGTCCGACGGCACGTTCGGCCCTCAGCGTCGAGACGCCGACGCGCTCGGTCCGCAGTCGCGGGCGAGCCGCGAGAGTGAGCGCAAGTACACCTGCTCGTCGTCGGTGAAATACCCTCGCGCGCCCAGTGCGGAGACGAAGCGTTCGATGCTCTTCTCGCGCGCGGCGCGGAACGCCGCCGAGTAGCGCTCGGCAAGGAGCGTCACGTAGTCGCGCGCGCCTTCTTCTGGTGACGCGTAGGAGCGAAACGTGCGCCGGACGAGACGTGCCTCGTCGGTACGCTCGCGTGTCCACACGACGACGCTCGCACCGCTCGGGCTCGTTCCCTTGATACCGCCGAAGTTATAGCCGTACATGCGCCGTCCGTGATCCGTCTCGTGCGCCCAGTGCGCGCAGAGAATGGCGAGAGTGTGATCCGATGGGGCTTCGCCCTGGGATCTCTGCCACGCTTCCGAAAGGTGCACGAGCGCCTCCTCCCTGGCCATGGGCGTGATGCTCGAACGCGCGCCATCCCTCTCATCGGTTCGTGGCGGGTTCTCCGGCTCCTGTGCGCCCCCGCCCGTCGTCGCCTCGACAGGGGGCGGCTGCTCCGCGACGGCTGCCAGAAGAGGCGCGGCCGGGGCGGCTCGAGAGACTGCCGTCACGCCGGGCACGGGAGCCGCGGCGCGGGCCTCCGTCGCGGTGGCGGGTCGCTCGCCTTGTCCCAGGCTGAGCACCAGCAAAAGCGCGGCCGCAGCAGGACCGGCGAACGAAAGTCTCACGCCGTCATTGAATCAGACGCGCGAGAAACGGGGAAAGAAGACGGGGTCAGTCCGCTTATCGAACGGCTTCGCTCGCGGTGTGTACCTCGAGGAACGCCTTACCTTGCGCGAGAATGCGCGCTTCGGCGACGCCGGGAGCGATGGAGCTTTCGGTGGCGATCGCGAGGCCGTCGACCCAGCCGAGGAGGGAGCGGAAAGGGACTCCCGTCTCGAGAGGCGGGCCGTTCAACACGACGAAGTCGTACGACGCGCAGAGCGAGATCACGCATTCTCGAAAGCGATCCCCGAGCACGAGCTCCGGTTGCGCGGGCGACGCCTGGACGAGCGCGTGGAGCGACGGACTCAGCCGGAGGACGGACCACGGGCCCGTTCGCCCGGGAGTGGACGTTTGCCGGACGACGCTTTCGGCGTCGAGGATCTCCACTCGCAAGAGCCGGCGGATTTCGGGCTCCGGAAAATCGGCCTCGACGAGCAGCACGCGAGCGTGGCCGGTTTCGGCGAGACAGAACGCGAGCTCCGCCGCGAGCCGGGCCTTCGCCCGCCGAGCGGCCCCGACCGAAGTGACGGCGGTGACGAAACACTGCGCGACGCCGAGCGTGAAAAGCTGGCGCCTCCAAGGCTTGTGCAATTCGGTGCGGAGCGTCGGATCCGGATCGAACGGCGCTTGCCGCTCGTGAACCTTCGGCGGTTCGGCCTGCGGCACCGGCGTGCTCACGTAGCTGTAGCGTCCCCGCGCTCGCTCGAACGGCTGCGAAGAGGGCGCGCTCAACGAAGCCGGCGGCGGTCGGGAGGAGATCCGCGCAGGGGGCGGATCGGACGACGAGGTGACGGGCGGCGATTGAGACGAGCTCCCAGCGGGAAAAAGCGAAGGCGCCGGCAGCGATGACGGTTTGGCGAGGGAGGTTGGCGTGGGCCGAGCCGGAACGGGGGACGGCAAAACGGGCGAGCCCAAGATGAGCGTCGAGCGGCGACGCGGCATCGCGACCGCCGGTGCCCCGATGCCAGCCGGCGTGTAGCTTCTACCGGGCTGCGGAAGCAGCGCGGCGGGCACCTCTACCGCGGCGGGTGCTGGAGCCATGGGCTCCATCCGATCGGTGGTCGGCGGAGGCTCGACCGACGCGGGAGCAGTACCGGGCGCCTTTGGCATGCGCGGTGTTGCCGGCGGCGCGAGCGGAAGGGTCGCTCCTGGCGAGGGCCCTGCCGCTCGGACCGGGCCGGGCGCGAGCGGCTCGAGCGGCAAGACAGGTTGTAGGACTGGGGCCGCACGCAGGCGGAGCCACGTCGCGGACGCCCCCGCCACGACCCCGCCGAGGGCACCGAGCACGATGAGCAAGCGCTGGTACCCTTCGGGCCACCCGTGACGCACGATCGGCGACACGACGCGCGCTCTCACCATCGCTCCGCCCTTCTCCGGGCCACGGCCGTCGGCAAGTGCAGCCGGCGCTCGCTCGAGAGCGCGACGGACGACGAGGCCGCAAAGACGCTCGGCCTCGCTCGGGCTCGCATCGGTGAAGGAGACCTCGAACGTCCGGGCGTCCGCGCTCGAAATCCGGACGTCACGTAGAACGGACAGCGCCGTCACTGGCCTCGCGTCCTCGCCACCCGCTGCTCGGGCGCTCCGCGCGCTGACGAGCTCAGCGAGAAGCGGAGCGTCGAGCGTGGCTTCCTCGACCATTCGCGCAAGGCGGAGCGGATCGGTCGCTCTCGCCCCGGCGGCGCTGTCGTTCACGCCGACGAGCGCTACGGCTCGGTACGCTCCCGGAAAGACGAGGGCCTCGAGGACACCCACGCAAAAGACGAGGAGCGCCAAGAAGACTCCGTAAAGGAGGGCGCGCGAGCGATTGCTCTCGTCCGGCATTGGGGCTGGGAACGCT
>DASUGE010000386.1:0-14319 GCA_036274215.1 Polyangiaceae bacterium
CAACGTGCCGTTCGACCCGTTGATGCTCACGTACCTGTCGGACCCGCTGCAAACGAGCGAGATGCAATCGCCCGTACCGCTCGCGCCGCTCTTTTTGCGGCTGTTTCTCGGGCTCGCGGCGCTCGGCGCCGCCTTCGCGCGGAGAGTTTGGCGACGCGGCAGCGCGGCACCTCCGTTCGAGCTCCGGCGCGCGCTCAGGACGGCCGGCGTGGGCGTTGCGCTCGTGCTCTGCTCGCGCGGCCTCGCAGGGTTCGACTATCGCGCGACCCAAGTCTCGCATGCCGACGGCTTTGCGTGGCTCTGGTTTCAGCTCGGCCGGCAGCCGTTCGGGCTCAAGCCGGGCACCGATCTCCGCAAAGCGCTCCTGACCCCTGCGGCACTGGGCGGCGGCGAGCTGGTCGACGCTCGCTACCCCCTCGTGCGTGGCAGCCGCCACGCGCTCTGTCACGCCGGCCTCGCGAAGAACGGCTGCACGGAGGACGCCGACGGCGACGGCTCCCCCCTCGAGAGTGATTGCAACGACCGCGATCCGAGCATTCACCCGGGCGCGGTCGATGTGCCCGACGACGGCGTCGATCAGGACTGCAGCGGGCTCGACGAAATGACGCCCGACGTGCTCGTGCTCGAGCTTGAGGGCTTGCCCGCACGCGTGCTCGCCGAAACCGGCGCGCGCGGGGCTGACGCGGTCGCGGCCGAGCTCGGCGCCCTCGCGCAGCGCCCGGACGCGCGCCTCTTCACGCATTACGAGACGGCCGCCGTGCAAACGGCGCCGGGCTTCGCCTCTGCGATGTGCTCGCTGCTCCCGCACTACGGCGCGGGCATGACACGGGCCTACGCGGGTCGCGGCGTGCGCTGCTTGCCCGGCATGCTCGGCGAGCTCGGCTACCAGACGCTGATGGTGCAGAACGGCGACCCGCGCTTCGACAACCAGCAGGCGTTCGCGCTGCGCGCCGGCTTCACCCGCGTCGAGGGCGCCATCGACATCGAGCGGGCGCTCGGTCACGGGCAGCGCGTCACCAAGTGGGGCGTCGTCGATGCCGCGCTCTTCGAGCACCTGGCCGCGTTACTCCGCGCGCGCAAGCCGAGCGACCCGCCGCTCTTCCTACTCTCGCAGTCGATCACCAATCACTACCCCTACGTCCTGCCGGATCCGAAATACGCGCGTCCGGGCCCCGGCACGCCGCTTTGGCAAAAGGTGCGCTCGACGAGCGCCTACGTGGACGCCGCGCTCGGCGACTTCATCCGCGCCCTGGATGCGCTCACGAAGGAGCCCGGGCGCCGGCCGCTGCTCGTCGCGATGAGCGGCGACCACGGGCACCCGAGCGAGCTCCACCGCGGCAATCGCGCGCCCGCGTCGGCGCTGTACGACGAAAACGTGCACACGCCGCTCGTCGTGTGGGCACCGGGTCGGCCGAGCCGGGTGGCGCGCCTCGACGCGGCGGAGCGCGACGCGCCGTGCTCGAGCATCGACTTGATGCCGACGCTGCTCGGCCTGGTCGGCGTGGACGGCGTGACGGCGTCGATGGGGCGCGACCTCGCGCTGCCGAGCGGCGACGCCGATCACCGCGCGATCTCACTCAATCCGCTCGGCGGCGGGCTCGTACGCATTCGTCGCGCGGCGGGCAGCGTCGTCGTGCGCGCGCTGCCCCCGGCGCTCGAGGCCTTCGCGGCGAGCGACACCGACGAGCTCGACGACCTCGGCGCGCGGGCGCCTTTCGGGCGCGCCTTCGCCGACGAAGCGCTCGCGGCCGTGTTCGCTTCCAAAGCGCTGATCGAAGAGGACCGGATCTGGTCCGACGCGTTGCTGTCGAAACGCCCGGGCAAGCTAGCGGCGCTGAACGGCGAAAAAGCGCCGTAGTTTCGGGGCCGCTCGCTAGACCTGCTTCGAGAGCCCGCGCGCGAAACGATCGCCGAGGCCGAGGGCCGCGGAGACGAGCGCCGGAGTGTGCCGCGCGAAGCCGACCGCGAGCTTGCCGTGCACGGTGATCACTTCCTCCGCCCGGCGCGCGAGCACGGCAGCGAGCATCTGTCGCGCGGCGCGCGGCGCGTCCATTCTGAGCCAGCTCGGAACCGGATCCTGCGCGGAGGCTTGGTGCTCGTTGTAATTGTCGACGCGCCGGAACTCGCTCTCCACGAAGCCCGGCGCCAGGTGCGTGAGCGAGACACCACGCGGCCGGAGCTCCGGCCGCACCGCCGCGCAGAACGAGCGAACGGCGTGCTTGCTCATGCAGTACGCCGACCAGCCCGTGATCGAGACGTAGCCGTTGACGCTGCCGACGACGCCGATCGCACCGCGGCTCCGCTCGAGCTCCGGCAAGGCCTCCTGTACGGAGCGCAAGACGCCGAAGACGTTGGTTTCGAACTGACGGCGATAGTCGTCGATCGTAAGCTCGAGGAGCTTGCCCGCGACACCGAATCCGGCGTTCGCGAACAAGAGGTCCACCGCGCCGAAGCGCTGGCGACCGAGCTCGACGGCTCGCGCCACGTCGCCGTCGCGCGTCACGTCGCCCGCGAAAGCCTGCGCCGCCTCGCCGAGCTCCTCCGCGAGCGCGTCGACCCGCTCCTTGCGCCGCGCGAACAGCACGACGCGTGCCCCGCCTTGGACGGCCTCACGCGCGAGCGCTTCGCCGATCCCCGCCGAAGCGCCCGTCACCAGCACCACCTTGCCCTGTAGCTCGCTCGTGTTCATGGCACGGGGAGCGTGGCACGCGGCCGCACTTGCGTCACGTCGCGCCGCGTCTCATGAAATGGTCCGTGAGCGCGTTCATCCCCGCCGCCTGGCTCGGCTGGCTCCTGGTCGTCGTCGTCTCGTGGGCGCTGCGCAGCCGCAGCTACGCGATATTCCGCGCCGTTACGATCGGGCTTCAAATTCTGATCCTGGGCGGCCTCGTTCGGTACTTCGCCTGGGCGTTTCCGGCGCTCGTCTATCTCCAGGCCACGGTCTTCGCGAGCGCCCTGCTCACGATCCGCCCGAAGCTGCGCTCGCTCCCCGTGCGGCTGCTCGTGAGCATCCCGGCGGCGTTCTTCGCCGGGGGCTCGCTGCTCGCCTGGCCGTGGGCCATCGCTTCGGCGTTCGGCTTCGTGCCGCACGGCGCCTGGGTGCCGTTCGCGCTCGCTGCGATCGGGATCTTCCAATCGCTCACCGCGCGCGAAGAGGCGCGCGATCTCGTGGTCGGCGACGGTCAAAATGTGGAGGGCTTGCGCCGGCACGCTCCGGGCTCGCTGCGCGTCGAGCGACCGCTCCGCCTCATCCAAATCACCGATCCGCACCTCGGCCCCTTCATGTCGGTCGCACGACTGAAGCGCATCACGGAGCGCGCCGTGAAGCGCGCGCCCGATCTCATCGTCCTCACGGGCGATTTCTTGACGATGGAGTCGCAGGGCAACCCCGAGCTTTTGACCGAAGCCCTGGCGCCGCTCCGCGAGTACGCGGGTCGCACGTTCGCCTGCCTCGGCAACCACGATCACGAAGCGCTCGGCATCGTCCGTCACGCGCTCGCCGAAGCGGGCGTGAAGCTCCTGGTCGACGACTCCGCGCTGGTCGAGACGCCCGCGGGCAAGGTGCAGATCCTCGGCTTCGACTTCGTGTGGCGCGGCCGGGCGGAGCACCTCGCGCGCGTCACGGCCGAGAACCCGCGCCTGCCGGGCGTGATGCGCCTCTTGTTGCTGCACGACCCCGGTGCCTTCCGTCATTTGCCGGAAGGCGAAGGCGATCTCGTGCTTTCGGGCCACACGCACGGCGGGCAGGTCGGGCTCCTGAGCCTCGGGCTGCCGTGGACGGCCATGCGCGCGTTCGTGAGCATGCCCGACCACGGCCTCTGGGCCCGGGGCGTTGACCGGCTCTACGTCCACCGCGGCACCGGCCACTACGGCTTCCCGCTTCGGCTCGGCGTCCCCGCGGAGGAGAGCCTGCTGAACGTCCACCGCGTCGCGGCGGACCCGGCGCCCGCGTAGTCTCGTGTGGCGAAAACGGCCGCACGCGGCTAGCGTGTCCGGCCCATGAACGTCGTTTCGCGCGCGCTTTCGTTCCGTCGCTCGGGTCTTTGCGCCCTGGTTCTCGCCGTTGGCGCCTGCGCCGCCGAGCAGACGCCTCCCCCCGCGCCGCCCTGTCCGCCCCTGCCGCCGCCGGTGGCCGTGGCGCCCGCGCCGCCCCCGCCTGCTGCGGCCCCGGTTGCCGCGACGCCGAAGGCGCTGCCGCTCGACAAGAACCTCCCGCGCCCGGACGTGATCGCCACCTCGGCGCCGCTGCCCGGGTTCATGAAGGGCATCAATCTCGGCAATTGCCTCGACGCTCCGGCTGAGGGCGCTTGGGGGACCGTCATCTCGGAGAAGCACTTCGAGATGGCCAAGGCCGCCGGCCTCGATCACGTGCGCTTGCCCGTGCGCTTCAGCGCGCCCGAGCGCACGGACGAGAAGCCGCCCTTCGCGGTCAAGGAGGAGTTCTGGAAGCGCGTGGACTGGGCGATCGATCAAGCGCTCGCTCATCACTTGTCGATCATCGTCGACGTGCACCACTTCGCGGAGATGAACAAGGAGCCGAACGCGAACAAGGCGCGGCTCTACGCGATTTGGAAGCAAATCAGCGAGCGCTACGCCAAGCGCCCGCCCGAAGTTGCCTTCGAGATCCTGAACGAGCCGACCGACAAGCTCGAGCCGAAGATCCTGAACGAGATCACGAAGGAAGCGATCCGCATCATCCGTGTGAAGAACCCGAAGCGCATCGTGTTCGCGGACTCGTACTTCTGGGCGAACGCGCGACGGCTCGCCGAGCTCGAGCTGCCGAAGGATCCGAACGTCATCGCGCAGTTTCACATGTACGAGCCCATCCTCTTCACGCACCAGGGCGCGCCGTGGATGGACCCGCAGTTCCAGACGCAGGGCGTCGTTTTCCCAGGCCCGGGCGCGACACCGGTGAAGCCGCTGCCCGCCGCCGAGAAGGAGGGCTGGGTCGCCGATTGGTTCAAGTCGTACAACACGACCCCCGCGGCAGAGAACCCCGGCGGGCCCAAGGCCGTCTTCGATTACTTCGACTTCGCGAGCAAGTACGTGAAAGCGACGGGCAAGCGCGTGTACTTGGGCGAGTTCGGCGCCATCGAATACGCCGACGCCCAGTCGCGCGAAAATTACGTGTGGCTCGTGCGCACGGAGGCCGAGCGCCGCGGCATCGGCTGGGCCTACTGGGACGACGGCGGCGGCTTCAAGGCCATGAACCCGATCGCCGGCACCTGGAACGAAGGCCTCAAGAAGGCCCTCACCGAGTAGAACGAGACGGGTTCGCCTTCGCGAATCGGCGTTCTAGGCTCCTCGAGGGACCGCTCACGGACGGAGGGGTCGCGTTTCTCGAACGCCGTTTTCGGGGCCGGGGCCCCCCGGCTGGGAAGCCCCGCCGTCTCTCACTTACAAACCAGCAGCTTGATGTCGTCGACCGAGAAGTCGAAGTCGATGCCCTGATCCACCGACCACTCGAGGTGCTTCACCTTGGTGGTGTTGAGCTGGGGCGGGTGCGGGCTGCCCCAACCCATCTGCTGCGTGAGCTCGGCGAACGGCAGCTCCAGCGTCTGCCAATCGCCCGTGAGCTCGATCGTCTTGCCGAAGGCGTTCCAGCATTCCTTGCAGACGCCGCCGTCGGGATGGGTCGAAATGTCGTGGATCTTGAAGCGCACGAAGCCCTTGGCCGTGCCCTTGATCTTGAAGCTGATGCCGGCGTACTTCGACATGTCGTAGAAGCCGCCGCCGAGGAAGTTCGCGCCGAGCGACGCGCCCCACACGTCGGCCACGTCGGTCTTGCCCGCGATATGCGCCGTCTTCTTCGAGCCCGTGGGGCCGCCGTCGGACACGCGGAACTCGGGGCCGGGCGCGCTGAACGAAGCGTGCGGCGCGTGCGCCTGCCACCAGTAGCCGCTGCGTCCGTCGACCAGGGCGACCTGGCTGTTGTTGTCCTCGAGATCGTCGAAGAGCCCGTCGGGCCCCGGCTGCATGCCGTTCGCGCAAGCCTTGAGCACGGGACCCTCCGGAACGGGCACCGCGGCCGGAGCCGGCGCGACGGCGGGTGCGGCGGCCGCGGCCACGGGCGGCGGCGGTGCCGGACAGGGCGCGACCGGCGCGGGAGGAGGCTCCGATGCGCAACCGAGCAACGCAGCTAGCGAGATTCCGAGCGAGAGCGGACGGCTTTTCGAAAGAAGGGTGCGCATCGAGATCGGCCGGACGATACGCGAGCCGTCCGCCCGAGCGCAAGCCGCGCACCGGTTCCCGCGGGCGCGCTCGGCCGGCTCACTTCTCCGGGCATTGGCCGTCGGACTTCACGCGCGTACCGCTTTGGATCGCGCAATCCCCGCTCGTGTACGAGACGCCGTCGCAGCCGCACACCGGCGCGAAGATGACCCCGCACTGGCCGCTGCCACGCTGCTTGCAGCCGCCCGGAGTGTCGCACCCCTCGCCCGCGCAGTACTCGTAGTCTTGGCACTGCGCGTTGCTCGTGCAGGGGAAGCGCGTTCCCTCGGGCGGTTCGACGCATTGCCCGGCGTCGTCCTTCGGGTAGCAGCGGTTCGTGATCGGGCAACAGAGCTCGCCCGTCTGCGTGCAGTCGTCGTTCGTGCCGCAAGGCGTGACGATGCGCGGCGGCGTGTTGCTCGAGCCCGCCGAGCCGGCCGAGCCCGCGGCGCCGGCTGCGCCTCCCCCGCCTTCTTGCACGGTCTCGCCGCAACCAGCGCCCTGATACGCGATCGCGGTGCCGGCCAGGCACGCAGTCTGGACGTTCGGGTACGTGTTGCCGTCGCACCCGCAGAGGCGACAGAAGCTCGGGTTGTCGCCGCCGCCGCACACGCCGCAGTTGCTGATCGGCTGGCAGTGCCCGACCGACCCGCAGAGCTGACCGTACTCGAGCTCACAGAAGTACAGCGGATCGCAGTGCGCCTTCGAGGAACAGGTGCGCCGCCCCTGCTGATCGTCGTCCTTCGGCGGGCGCGGGCAAGCTTCGGCGTTCGCCTCGGGGTCGAAGCATTTGCCGCTCGTCATGCAGCAGGCTTCGCCGGCCGCGCACTCCGTGCCGCCGCAGTGAATGGGGCCCGACGGCTCGAGCGGCATCAGCGTGGGATCGCCCGGAAGGCAGCCGTCCTCGTTGCAGACCTCGCCAAAGTTCGGACCCATGCTGCCGGCGACGCCCGCCGACGCGCCGAAGCCCGTTCCGCCGGCACCGGGCGAGGTCGTGCCGGCGTCTCCGCCCGCTCCCGGCAATCCCCCAAAGTCGCCACCCCCTCCCGGCGCCGCACCCGCCCCGCCCACGCCCCCCGACGCACCGAGGCTCGCACCCGCGGTTCCACCCTGACTCGACGTCCCGCCCTTGTTCGGTGTGCCCCCCTTGGCGCCGGTGGAGCCCCCCGTCCCCGACGCGCCGCTCGTGTCGTCACCGCTACCGTTGCCGCCTCCGTTCGGTTCCGTCTTGGATGAGCCGCCACAGGCGACGGCCAACGCAACGAGAGCGAGCGAATAGCGAATTTTCATCGACGGAGAACCTCCCGAAACCGGAAACGACTCGAAATCCAAGAAACGGCCGGCCCACCGTGCCGCGCGAAGGAGGGACGACGTGCCATCCGACCATTGGGTTCTGACAGGCCGATCCGTCACGCGCCACGCGACCGACACCAAGACGCATAGGTCGGGTTTGAGCCGCCGGCGTGCGCCCCGGTCGGACCCAGCGAGCGTTTTACGTGCCCCCCACCCGCTCCTAGGGAGTGGTAGGATCACTTCTCAGGGGAAACGCTAGAGAACGCGGATCCCATGAGACAACGTGCGGGCGGATTCGGCATTGCTGGCGGAGCTTTTGGATGCAGTGCCCTGCGGTCTGCTCGTGTGGCAGCCCGACGACGTCAATGACGCGACCTCGCTCCGGCTCTTGTTCGTGAACCGGACGGCCCAGAGCTGGCTCCGGGAAGATCTGCACCTGGGCCGCAGCCTCTACGAGCTGTTCCCGGACGCGAAGCCGGAGAACGCGGCGCGCGTCGTCGAGGTTGCTCGTACGCGCCTCGCCCACGATTTCGGAGTCGTCCCGTGGAGCGGGCTGGGCGCCGCGTCGATGCTGATCCAGGCGGTGCCGGTCGGGAAGACGGCCGTCGCCGTGGTGCTCGAAGGGCAAGATGCCCGTCTCCGCGCGGAGGAGGCGACCCAGCGCGCCAATCGCTTCCTCGATTCGATCATCGAGAACATCCCCGCGATGGTGTTCATGAAGGACGCCGAGCACCTGCGCTTCGAGCGCTTCAATCGCGCGGGAGAGGACCTCGTGGGGCTTTCGCGCGAGGCGCTGCTCGGCAAGTCGGACTACGACTTCTTCCCCAAAGAACAGGCGGATTTCTTCGTGGAGAAGGACCGCGAAGTGCTGCGCTCGGGCGCGCGCGACATCCCCGAAGAGCCGATTCAGACGCAGACCGGCAAGCGCTGGCTCCACACGCGCAAGATCCCGCTCCTCGACGAGCACGGAAATCCCCAGCACCTGCTCGGCGTATCGATCGACATCACGGACAAGAAGCGCGCCCAGGACGAGCTGCGCGCGTCGCACGCCGCGCTCGAGCAGCGGATGGAGGAGCGCACCTCGGAGCTGCAGAACCAGATCGCCGGGCGCGAGCGGGCGGAGAGCGCTCTCGCGCACACGGAGGAGCAGCTCCGGCACGCGCAGAAGATGGAAGCCATCGGCAGGTTGGCGGGCGGCGTCGCGCACGACTTCAACAACCTCTTGTCCGTCATTCAGAGCGCCTCTTCGCTCGCCCTCGCGTCGCTCGGCGACGCCGAGGAAGTGCACGCCGATCTGCGCGAGATCCAGCTCGCCGCCGAGCGCGCCGGGCGGCTCACGGGGCAGCTCCTCGCCGTCGGGCGCCGCCAGCTGCTCGAGGCACGCGTCGTCGATTTGAACGACATTCTCGGCGGTATCCGCCAGATGCTCGTGCGCGTGATCGGCGAGGACATCGAGCTCCGGCACGTCGCGGCCGCCGGGCTCAACAAGGTGCGCGTCGACGTGGGCCAGTTCGAGCAGGTGGTGCTGAACCTGGTCGTCAACGCGCGCGACGCCATGCCGCGCGGCGGGCGCCTCACGATCGAGACGGCCAACGTGGATTTCGATCGCAGCTACGCCGAGCTGCACCCCGACGTGAACCCCGGGGCCCACGTGATGCTCGCCGTGAGCGACACGGGCATCGGCATGGACCGCGCGACGCAGGAGCGGATCTTCGAGCCGTTCTTCACGACCAAGGAGCAGGGCAAGGGCACGGGGCTCGGGCTCTCCACCGTGTTCGGCATCGTGAAGCAGAGCGGAGGCTCGATCTTCGTCTACAGCGAGCCGGGCCGCGGCGCGACGTTCAAGATCTACTTTCCGCGCGCCGACGAGCGCCGCACGGTCTCGGACACGCGCCTCTCCGCCGTCCCCCCCGTCGCCAAGGGCGAGACCGTACTCGTGGCCGAGGACGACGAGCAGGTGCGCGCCGTGGTGCGGCGCGTGCTCACGCGTGCAGGTTATCGCGTGATGGAGGCACGTACCGGCGGCGAGGCGCTCGCGCTCGCGGAGCACCACGGCACGTCAATCGACCTCTTGCTCACCGACGTCGTCATGCCGGAGATGGGCGGACCGGAGCTCGGCGCCGCCATGAAGATCAAGCAGCCGAAGCTTCGCATGCTGTACATGTCGGGCTACACGGACGATTCCGTGCTGCGCCACGGCATCCTCGAGGGCGAGGTCTCGTTCATGCAGAAGCCGCTCACGCCGGATCTCTTGCTGCGCAAGGTGCGTGAGGCGCTCGACGCGAGCTCACAACCTCTGGAGTAGCGCCTCGAGCGCGCTCCGATCGGACCCTCCGCCGGCGACGATGTCCGGGGTGAGCGGGCGCTCGTAGGCCGCGCCGGCGCCGGGAACCTGCGTCGCTTCGCCGCTCTGGCTCTGCGCGTAGAGGCCCTTCGTGTCGCGCGCCGCGCACTCGGCGAGCGGCGTGTCCACGAGCACCTCGAGGTAACGCGGAGCGAGCTCGCGCGCTCGCTCGCGAAAAGCGCGCCGATTCGCCGTCGCCGGCACGAGCACGACGAGCCCCTGCGTCGCGAGCAGTGCCGCGAGCCGTGCGAGCGTTTCGTAGAAGCTCCTTCGCCCGGCCTCGTCGTAGCCCGGCGCGGGAACGAGGCTCGCACGAACGGCGTCGCCGTCGAGCACCGCCGCCGCCACGCCACGCTCGCGGAGCGTCTCGACCGCGAGCGCGGCGAAGGTCGATTTGCCCGCCGACGGCAAGCCCGTGATCCAGACGACCGCGCCGCTCGTCATGTGTCGAAAAACTCGTCGGCAAGTCCCGGCGAAAAGCGCGAACCACGGAGCGCGGCCTCCACGAAGCCGAGGATGCGCTCGCGATCGGCCGGCACGAGCTCGGGGTACCAGATCGGGCTCGCGAGCACGAGCCCGCGCCAGGCGAGAAACGGCGCAACGACCTCCCGCAGCGCAGCGTCGCCCGTGCGTCGCTCGTAGCCGTCCCAATGCTCGAGCCAGAGCGAGCGCAGCGCCGAACGCCACGCCCCCGGGTAGCCGAGCGCAAAGAACGGGAAATTCACGGCGAGGCACGCCACGTCGTCCGCCGGATCACCGAGCGAGCCGCGACTCGTGTCGAGCAAGGCGAGCTCGGCGCGTCCGTCGAACAGCAGATTGAACGGATGAAAGTCGCCGTGGATGCGCGCCAGGCGCTCGTGGCGGCCGCGAAGGCGCCCGCGCCAACGCACGCATTCGAGCTCGATGCGCTCGAGGCGCTCGCGCGGCGCGCCGGGGACCCCGTCGGGATACGCGTCCACGATACCGAACAGCCCTTCCCCGCTGCCCACGGTGTCGCGAATCGAGCGCACATAGGCGACCGGGTTCGGCGGCACGGGTCGAAGGTGGAGCTCCGCGAGGTAGTCGAGGAGCGCGCCGTGGCGCTCGAGGTCGCGCGGCTCGACTGCGCCGTGGCGCGCGATGCGCCTGAGATCGTCGGCGTAGAGCGTCCCCTCGGCGTGCGTCGTGAGCAGGTAAAATTCGCCGGTTCCATCCAGGGAAACGAAGTCGTCCGTCCCTCGGAACGCCCCCACGTCGAGCGCTCGCACGTGCCGAGGCAGCTCACCGAAGGTGTCGGCGGCGAGCAGCACCTCGGCGGCGCGATCCGCTCGGCGGTCGTGGCCGAACTGGTTCGCGGTCACCGTGCGGAACACGAGCGCGCGCGGGCGGCCTTCGACCGTCACGTCGATGCGGAGCGGCGCGCCGTAGCCGCCCCCTTTCGTCGTCTCCTCGTGCGGCGCCTCGTCGGCACCGAGCGCCGTCACGCGCACGATCTGCGCGCCAGGCACGGCAGCTTCGACCAGGCGGCTCAGGCGATCCGAAGCCATGCTCATCCACCTTTCACGACCCGTGCCAGCCGCCGTCCTTCGCGTTGCAGCACGAATCACCGCGCGTCATCGGCAAAGCGTGCCGCCCTCCGCCGCCGCTGCGCAAGAGCTGCGGACCGGCACGCCCCCGAATCCCGCCACGTAGCCGCTCGTCGCCGGCACGCAACCTGCACCTTTTCGCCCCAGAGGACTCATTCATGAAGCGCAACATGTCATCGCTCGAAGCCGGCCTTCGTTCCGGGGTGGGGATGCTCCTGCTCGCGAGCCCCCTCTTGAACCTCCACACCTACCCGCTGAGCCTGCTCGGGGCCGTGCTCGTCGCGACCGGCGTGGCCAGCGTCTGTCCGTTGTACTCACTGTTCGGCTTCACGGCGCCGGGAACCCCCCGCGCGCACTCCCGTGCCTAGCCGCGTCATCGCCACCGGCGTCGTCGGAGCGCTTTTGGTAGCGCTCCTGGTGCCGGCGGCGTACGCGCTCGCCGAGCGACGGAGCTCGAGCCTGGGCTCACGGTTCCGGCGCGACATAGCGCACGCTCTCACGACGGTGACAAGGACGCCGCCGCTCGTGACCGAAGTCGATCTCGCGAATCTGCCCGCGCCGGTCGCGGGCTATCTCCGCTACGCGAACGTCGTGGGCAAGCCGCGCGTCACGAGCCTGGTCGCGCATTTTCATGGCCAGATCCGCGCCAAACCCGAGGGCGACTGGCTCGATTTCCGCGCTGAGCAGCACAATTTCTACACGCCGCGCGCTCGTTACTTCTACATCGAGTCGTCGATGTTCGGCCTGCCGTTCAAGGCCTATCACCGCTACGCGAACGGGGCGGCGACGATGGAGGTGCGGGTGGCTTCGCTCATCGACGTCGTCGATGCGCGGGGCCCCGAGATGAACGTGAGCGAAACCGTCACGATGCTGAACGACATGTGCGTTCTCGCCCCCGCGACGCTCATCGACCCGTCGATCACCTGGCAGACGCTCGACGCGCGCTCGGTGCGCGCCACCTTCGAGAACGCGGGCAATACCGTGAGCGCCGTCTTGCTCTTCGACGAAGCGGGCGCGCTCGCGAGCTTCTACTCGGACGACCGCTATCAAACGGCCGACGGCAAGGCGTACCACCGCTACCGCTGGTCGACCCCGCTCAGCGGCTACCGTGATTTCGGCGGCGTTCGCCTCGCCGCGCACGGCGTCGCCTCTTGGCGCATGCCCGACGGTGAGCTCGAGTACGGCCGCTTCGAGCTCGAGTCGATCGACTACGACCAACCGGCGCCCGCCCGATGATTGGCCGGTGTGTGTTGTCGGGCGGCCGCCGGAGGGCGCTGGGGTCGTGAGCGGCACTGCGGCGGGCGCGGAAGATGCATGACCGCTCGGCATGATCCGCAACAGTCGACTGTGGGCTGGGCTCGCGCGATCGGCGGCCGCCGCGGGTGCCGTGACGTGGGGCTGCGCCGCGCCCCCCGGCGTAAAAACTGCGCCGCTCGCCACGGAGCGCTCGCCTCAGACTCTCGAGCTCCTCGTCGGAGCCGAGCTCAATCTCGGAACACCAGCTGCGAGTCTCGCGGGAGTCCCGCACATGGATCAGGCGCTGGCGACCAATGCTGCGGGGACGACGCTCGTGGTCTGGGTCGTCAACTACGACGAGAGCGCCGACGTCTACGGCGCGCGCGTCGACGCCGATGGCACAGTCCTCGACCTGAACGCGATCGCGATTGCGGCGGCGCCCTACGAGGCCGCCGCACCCGCCGTGGCGAGCGACGGCTCGGGCTGGCTCGTCGCGTGGGAGCAAGCGCGCAAAGATCAGACGAGAGGCATCTACGCGACTCGTGTCGCGGCGTCCGGTGACGTGCTCGACGCCGGCGGCTTCGCGGTCGCGCCAAGCCCCAACGCGTACAATCTAACCCCTTCGATCGCGTTCGACGGCACGAACTACCTCGTCGCGTGGACCGCTCCGAACTCGATCATGAACAGCCAGAATCAGTGGGCGAACGCCATCTACGCGACGCGGCTCGACACGAGCGGCGTCGTACTCGACGCGAACGGCGTCTTTCTCGGAGCGTCGCTGCCAGGCATGACGCTCGGGGTCCCGCGCCCTTCGCTCGCTTTCGACGGCACGAGCTGGGTGGTCGTGTGGAGCACGTTCACCGGAGCGACGAACTTCGACGTCATCGCGCAGAGGTACACGACCGGCTTGTCGTCGGTGGGCGGGTCCGTGATCGCGGGAACGGCGAACGACGAGACGCGGCCCAACGTGCACTGCGCGGGCGTAGCCTGCTTCGTCGCGTGGGAGCGAGGCGGCATCTTCGGCACGCGCCTGAGCGGTGGGACGGTGCTCGACCCCGGCGGCATCGCGATTGGGCCCTACTCGGGCTCACCACTCAGGGCGCCGGGCGTCGCCTTCGACGGCACGAATTGGGCGGTGGCGTGGCGCGAGACGAACGGGGCGAGCAATTCCGTGCAAGCGGCCCGCATCTCGACGGCCGGAACCGTGCTCGACTCGCCCTTTGCGCTGGGCGACGCCATGGAGTTCCCGCCGAGCAGCGCCGCGGGCGTGGCGCTCGGTGACGGGGACGGTCGCCCGTTCGCCGCCTGGGGCGCCGCCCATGGCGGGACCGATAGCGCTTTCATCGCAGACGACGGCAAGACGACCGAAGCGTCGCTGATCTCGTGGCAACCGAAGCGCGGGTCCGCCGCCGAAGCCGCAGCGAGCAACGGCGATTACCTCGTCGTGTGGCAAGACGAGAGGCTCGGCTGGCCCGCGATCTTCGGCACGCGAATCAGCCCGACCGGTGAGCTCCGGGATCCGAACGGAATCCAGATCTCCGGCGGACATTCGCGCGAGTACGAGCCGGCCGTCGCCTCCGACGGCACCGACTGGCTCGTCGTGTGGAAGGACTATCGCAACGGCACCGACTACGACATTTACGGAACGCGTGTGACGGCGGGTGGCTCGGT
>DASUGE010000387.1:0-4113 GCA_036274215.1 Polyangiaceae bacterium
TCCATGACAGCGCGCGTGAACGGGCTGTCGCTGAACGACAACCCCATGAGCCCACCGAGGAAGTAGCAGACGTCTCCCACGCGCCGGTCGTCGAGGATGCTCGCGACCTGATCGCGTACGCGCAGCACGCTCGCCTCGTGCGAGAGTCCCTCCGCGAGCTCGAACGCCGACCGCAGCAAGCTGTCGAAGAGTCCGTACGCGAGCCCCTGCGCGCGAGCGGCCCCGTGATAGACGCGCGGCTTGCGACTCGCGGGCAAGTCGGCGACGAGCTGCTCGGCGATGCGCGTCTTGCCGATGCCCGCGGGACCGACGATGGTGGCGACCCGCACCTCCGACCGCGCCAGGGCCGAGTCGTAGATTTGCTTGAGCAGGGCGAGCTCGCCGTCCCGGCCGATGACGGGAGCTCGGACGAGCGGCGCGACCGGCGCGACTGCGGAGGGAGACGGGGCGGCGTCGCTCAAGGCCGCGCGAGTCTCCCCCCGTTCTTCGCCTTGCTCAAGGCTCGGCCAGAGGGCCTCTTGCGCGCGGTGCCGTCTCGGAGGACTCTCCGGGCACTCGCCCTCGCGATGATTCGAAAATCGTGAGGTTTTGGTCTAAGCTTTTCGTTCGCCCGTGGCCCTACCCGAACGCACCCCCGCCCAGTCGACCAATGCCGAAAAGCGCTCGGTCGGGCGTGGCCTTTTCAAAAAGTGCGCCGGCTGCGGCGCCGTTTCGACCCTCGAGGAGTTCGAGGCCCGCTTCCACGTGTGCGGCGCGTGCGCCCACCATCATCCGATGCCGATCGCGGACTGGACGCGCCTCCTCTTGGACAACGGCGCGCTCGAGGCCTGGGACGAGCACATCGCGCCGGCGGATCCGCTCGTCTTCGACGACGGCAAGCCGTACCCGGAGCGCCTGGCTCGCGCCCGTCGCAATACAGGCCTGACGGAAGCCATCGGGATCGGCCGCGGCGCCATCGAGACGCGCCCCATCGCGTTCGGGTGCTTTGCGTTCGGCTTCATGGGTGGCAGCATGGGCTCGGTGGTCGGGGAGCGCATCACTCGCCTTTTCGAGCGTGCCACGCTCGAGCGGTTGCCCGTGGTCCTGCTCCATTCGTCGGGCGGCGCGCGCATGCAGGAGGGCATCCTGAGTCTCATGCAGATGGCGAAGACCGTGGCCGCGCTCGGTCGCTTCCGTGCGACGCGCCGGCCCTACCTGAGCTTGCTCCTGCACCCGACCACGGGCGGGGTGGCCGCTTCCACGGCCCTGCTCGGCGACGTGAACCTCGCGGAGCCGAACGCGCTCATCGGGTTCGCCGGGCCGCGCGTCATCGAGAATACGCTCAGAACCACGCTGCCCGAGGGTTTTCAGAGCTCTGACTTCCTCGTCGCACATGGAATGGTAGACGCGATCGTGCCCCGCCTCGAGCTCAGGTCCACGTTGGCCACCCTGCTCGGTCACCTCGCCGCGAGCCCCGCGTGAGCGATATCCTGGCCTCACTCGAACGACTCTACGCGCTGATCCCCCGTGGCCAGAAGCTCGGGCTCGAGCGCATGCAAGCCGCCTGCGCCAAGTTCGGCAACCCCGAGCGCGCGTTCCCCGCGATTCACGTCGCCGGGACGAACGGCAAGGGCACGGTGTGCGCCTTCACGGCGTCGATGGCGCGCGCCGCGGGCCGGCGCGTCGGCATGTACACCTCGCCGCATTTGAACCGCTTCGCGGAGCGGATCCAGATCGACGGCGTCCCGCTCGACGACAACACGCTGAGCCGCCTGCTCGACCAGGTCATGGACACGGCGCCGGATCTCACCTTCTTCGAGGTGGCGACGCTCACGGCATTCCTCGCGTTCCGCGAGGCGGGCGTCGAGCTCGCCGTGCTCGAGGTCGGCCTCGGTGGCCGGCTCGACGCCACGAACGTGATCCCGCCGCCGCTCGTGACTGCCATCACGCGCGTCTCCTTCGACCACATGGCCGAGCTCGGGGACACGCTCGGCAAGATTGGGGCGGAGAAGGCCGGCATCATCAAGACGGGCTCGACCGTCGTGCTCGGCAAGATCCACCCGGAAGCGCGCGCCGTGATCGAAGAGCGCATCGCCGAGGTGGCCGCCCGTTTGCTCCCGCTCGGCACGCCGGAGCCGATTCCGGGCGCGCCGCTCGCTTACCCGCGCATCGCGCTCGTCGGCTCGAACCTCGCCGTCGCCGTGACGATCGGGCGCGAGCTCGGCATTTCGCCGGAGCTCCTCGCACAGGGTCTCGAGCAGACGCAGTGGCCTGGCCGCAACGAGCTTCTGCACAGGAACGGTCAGGAGCTCACGCTGCTCGACTGTGCGCACAACCCGGACGGCGCCGTCGCACTCTCGCACGCGCTCGATCCGAGCGTGCTCGGCGAGATCGAATCGCGCCGCGAGATCGCGCTGGTCTTCGGCGCGATCGCCACCAAGAACTGGCGCTCGATGTTGCGACGCCTCGAGAACGTCGCCGGCCATCGCATTTACGTCGCCCCTCCGGTGCGGAACGCGGTCGATCCGCGCGAGATGGCGGCTTACCTGAACGGCGAGGTTTTGCCGGACGTTGGCGCCGCGCTCGAGCGGTCGCGCACGCTGGTCGGGCAGCGCGGCGTGGTCGTCGTCACGGGCTCGACCTTCCTCGTCGGGGCGGCGCGTGCCCTGCTGCTGAACCTGCCGAGCGATCCGCCGGTAGCGATGTAGCGTGGGTGAAGGCCCGGCCGTGTCGAAACGCAAGCTCTTCGGGACCGACGGCATTCGCGGGCGAGCCGGCGCCGAGCCCATCACGCCCGAGCTCGCGCTGATGCTGGGGCGCGCCATCGCCTACGTCGCACGTCACGGCCAGTCGCGCTCGCCGCGCATTGTGATCGGCAAGGACACGCGCCTGAGCGGCTACATGCTCGAGACGGCGATCGCAGCCGGCATCTGCGCCATGGGCGGCCGCGTGCTCCTCACGGGGCCGATGCCCACGCCCGCCGTCGCGAATCTCACGCAGAGCATGCGCTGCGACGCCGGCGTCGTGATCAGCGCGAGCCACAATCCGTTCGCCGACAACGGCATCAAGCTCTTCGGTCCCGACGGCTTCAAGCTGCCGGACGAGGAAGAGATGGCCATCGAAACGCTGATGAGCGATCCGAAGCTCGTCACGCTCGGCAAGAGCGGCAGCGGCGTCGGTCGCGCCGAGCGCCTCGACGACGCCTTCGGTCGCTACGTCGTGTACGCGAAGGGCACCTTCCCGCGCGAGCTGACGCTGCGCGGGGTCAAGGTCGTCGTCGACGCGGCGCACGGCGCCGCCTACCGCGTCGCGCCGGCCGTTCTCGCCGAGCTCGGCGCCGACGTGACCTCGATCGGCGTGCGCCCGAACGGCGTCAACATCAACCGCGGCGCGGGCGCCCTGCACCCGAGCCACGTCGCGGCCGAGGTAAAGAAGAAGAAAGCGCACCTCGGGATCGCCCTCGACGGCGACGCCGACCGCGTCATCTTCGTCGACGAGCACGGGGAGGTCGTCGACGGCGACGCCGTGATGGCGCTGTGCGGGACGCGGCTCTCGCGCGCCGGACGCCTCGCCAAGGGCACCGTCGTGGCCACCGTGATGAGCAACATGGGGCTCGAGCGCGCGCTCGCCGCGGCGGGCGCCAAGCTCCGGCGCACGGCGGTCGGCGACCGCTACGTCGTGGAAGAGATGCGCAAGGACGGGCTCACGTTCGGCGGCGAGCAATCCGGCCACTTGATCTTCGCCGACCACGCGACCACGGGGGACGGCACCGTCGCGGCACTGCAGGTGCTCGCCATCATGCTGCGCGAAGAGCGGCCGCTCAGCGAGCTCGCGCGCGGGATGGAGCGGGTGCCGCAGGTGCTCGAGAGCGTGAAGCTCGCGGCACGCCGCCCACTCGAAGAGATGTCCGAGCTGTCGCGCCGCATCGCCGCAGCCGAAGTCGAGCTCGGGGCGAAAGGCCGCGTGCTCGTGCGCTGGAGCGGCACGGAGCCCAAGCTCCGCCTCATGCTCGAGGGTCCGGATCCCGACGCGCTGAAGCTAATCGTGGCCGAGATGACCGAAGCCGCGCGGCGCGACACGGGCAGCTGAGCTCCCCACAAAACGACTTCGGCTCGGGCCCTCTGCTGCGGAACC
>DASUGE010000388.1:0-4827 GCA_036274215.1 Polyangiaceae bacterium
GCGGGCGGACGCGGCTTTGGTCTCGTTCGGCTCGAGGCCGCGCGCACGAAGCGAGCCACCGGAGGCGAGGGCGAGCGTTTCGAGTAGCTCGCCGAAGCCGGCGCCGACATCGAGCCAGCGCTCGCCCGAGCCGTGAAAGTAGCCGGCGCCGAACAAGTCCGCGAGGCGCGAGAGGTAGTGCGCGTGGCGCTTCGCGCCCCCGTAGGCTCCCGTGACCTCGAGGGTGCGCTCGCCGCCGTGCATGCCGGTCTGTGCCGCGCGGCTGATGCTCGCGAGCGCCGGGCGCGGGCTCACGTAAACGAGGCCGCAGTCTTTGCAGCGCACGGCGTGGTGGCCGTTTTCGCTGCCCCACGGCGTGTGCGCCGTCGCGCCGCAGACGTAGCAGGGGACGGCGCTCATGGCGGACCGCCGCTCTCGGCCACCCACGCGAAGTAGCGCGGGTCGTGACGCTCGGGCGCCGGCTCTACCCCACGCCGGATCCGCACGAGCGTCGTCAGTCCCGGCGGAGTGGCTTCGAGCTCGAGGTCCCAGAGGGTGCCCGGCGTCGTGATGCGGCGCGTGTAGCGGCGCGCGCGGGACAGCACCTCGAACTCGCAGTAGGGGATCGCGCCCGTGCCGAGCAGGAGCTTGCGGTCGGCGCGCGCTTCGGCGAAATCGCGGCCGCTTTTCATGAAATGGTCGGTGAGCTTCTGCATCTGGTCGAGCGAGCCGAAGAGGCGCGGGCCCGCGAGGTGCGGGTGGCTCGTCGGAGCCGCGGAAAAGTAGTTCACGACGAGCACGGCGAAAAGCGCGGCCGCCGTTCGCGGTAGCGTCCCGAGCAAGCTCGAGAGCCCCACCGCGACGAGGAGCGCTACCGGAACGAGCGCCGCGGCGAGGTGCCGTGCGGCGTGGGCCCAAATCAGCCCCCAAAAAAGCACGGTCGGAAGCGCCCACACTCCGGTCAAGAGCACGAGCCGTCGCGTCCGGACGACCTCTGCGTCGCTCCGACCACGGCGCGCCACACAAGCGTAGAGCGCGACCGCCGCTGCGGCCCACACGACGCTACCGAGAGCGTGCAGGGTGATGCGCGTGTGGCCCTTGTCGAACAGCGCGCGAAGGTCGAACGGAAACTGCGCGTTCCACTCGGCGGCAAAGCGCGCGGCGGACGCCTCTACCGGCAGCCAGATGCGGGAGAGCACGAGCGCTGCGGCAACGCCGAGCGCCGGCAGCGCGCAGGCGGTGAGGAGGCGCCGCGGCGTCGGCGTGCCGAGGCAGAGGACGAGCGCCGGGAACGCGAGCCCGCACAGCACGATGTCGGCTTTGAACGCGCCGGCGAGCGTGCTAGCGAGCGCGGCGGCTGCGAGCGCGAGGTGCTGAGAGGGCCCGCCCGCGAGCGAGCGGCCCCAGCACGCGAGACTCGTCAGAAAGCACGCGAGCGACGGAATGTGCGGCATCCCGTAGCCCTGGCCGTAAAAGTACGCGGGAGCGACGGAGTACACCCCCACTCCGAGGAATGCGACGCGCGCGTCACCGGCTAGGCGGCGAAACAAGAGGAACATCGGCGGCACCGACAAGGCGCCGAACGTCACGTTGACGAGGTTCATCGCATCGGCGAGCCCCTCGTGCGAGAGCCCGTGCGAAAGCGCGAACCGGAGGCCCAAAAGGTAGAGCGGGCTCGTGCGGTTCAGGTACGTGTCGCTCGCGAAGACGCCGTGCGAGAGCCAGTCGATCGCATAGAAGCCGAGGCGCGCCTCATCCTGCTCTCCGAAGCCACGGATGCGATAGGTCGCGTGAAGCGTGAAGGCGAGCAACGTCAGCCCGCACAGCAGGCCCCACTCCCAGCGCTTCATCGCCACTCAGCCGGCACCGTGCTCGCGCGATCGCTTCGCCGCTCGCTTGGCCTTGGCCTCGAGCGCGTCGAGCGAGGAGGCGGCGAGGTGCGCGGCGGCGGCTTCGCCTTCCGTCGCGACCTCTTCGGCGCCGATGTAGAGCTCTTCCGCGTCGACGGGACCTTCGTGCGGCTTGTCCTCGAAGGTGAGCACGTGGTCGAAGAGCGCGTCGGCGTTGGAGAGCTCGGCGACGAGCGGCTCGAGCTCGCGCCGGCCGAGCACCTGAAGGGCGTGACGCGTGGCGAGGGCGAGCGTCTCTTTCACGCCGACGCCCTTCGAGGCGCACGCCGGGAGCACCGAGGTGCCCTCCGCGAGCTTGAGGCGACGGCTCATGCGCTCGGGATCGAGCGCACCCTCGACGTCCTGTTTGTTCACTTGCACGACGAGCGGAATGGTCTTCTTCCGCTGCTTGAGGGTGCCGCGCAGCCGGGCGAAGGCGCGCAGCGTGTCGGGGATCTGCGCGGGTGAGGCGTCGCACACGAAGACGACGACGTCGGCCATTTCCACGAGCGGCTTGCGGCGGTAGTTGCGTTCGATCTGGCCGGGGACGCTCACGAGCTGGAGCTTGAGCGGCGCCGGGGCGCGCCGAGGGCCGTCGACCTCGAGCCAGTCGAAGAACATGGTTCGGCCGCGGAGCTGGGCGGGCGTCACGAGCTCGCCGCGGCGCGTTGCCGGCACGACCTCGCAGATCTTCTGCAAGTTGGTCGTCTTTCCCGCCATGCCGGGGCCGTCGTACACGACACGCACGACGTAGCAGCCGCGGCCTCGGTCAAAGGACGCCATTCATCGACCGTTAACCCGGCCTCAGCCTCGGCGCAAGCCCGAGCTCCTCACCTGCTCCTCGAGGTCGCGGAACCGTTGCGCAAGTGCGCGCACGAGCGCGCCCGTCCAGCCCTCGACGCCGAGTCCTTCGGTGAGGGTTGCGCGATCCAGGACGAGCAGTGTCACGTCGTCGACGGCGCGTACGGAGGCGGCGCGCGGCGCGTCGAGCAAGAGGGCCATCTCGCCGAAGACGTCACCCGGGCCCATCGTCGTGAGCTTCTCCTCGCGGCCGTCGACCTGGCGGAAAGCAAGACAGCTGCCGCTCACGATGATGTACGCGGAATCCCCCGTATCACCCTCGCGCATGATCACTTCGCCCGCGGCGTGCGCGCGGCGCGGCAGGTGCAGCCCGCCGAGCAGGAACGCGTGCACGTCGCTCTGCAGCTCGACCACGGACGCGTAGCGGTCGGCCGGGCGCGGCTGCACGGCTTTCATGATGATGCTGCGGATCCGCTTGGAAATGCCGAGATTCGGCGCCTGCTGCTCGATGGCGAGCACGCGTCCGTTCTTGGCGAGCTCGATGATGCGCTCGGGGTCGAGCTCGGGCCCGTACGGCGTCTTCCCGCACACGATCTCGTAGAGGATCGCGCCGAGGCCGAACACGTCGGAGCGCTCGTCCATTTCCGCGGGGTTGCCGCGCGCTTGCTCGGGCGACATGTACGCGGGCGTGCCGACGGGCCCCGGCGCCTCCATCTGCGCGTTGGAGCCGGAGGCGGGTCGCGTCTTCGACAGCCGCGCGAGGCCCCAATCCATCACGTAGACCTGACCGAACCCGGCCACGATGATGTTGTCGGGCTTCAGATCGCGGTGAATCACGCCGCGATGGTGCGCGTAGGCAATCGCGTCACACACCTTGAGGAAGATCTCGAGCCCCTCCTCGAGGCGCTCCGTCGAGCCGGGCCGCCGGCGCTGGTCGAGGAGCCACTGGTGAAACCCGAGCCCCTGCACGAGCTTCATCGTGAAGTAGGGGACGCCGTTCTTGTCGAGCGCGAGCTCGTGGACGGGAACGATGTTCGGGTGCTCGAGCTGCCCCGTGATCTGCGCCTCCGCCACGAAACCGTCGCGGTAGAAGGGCTCGCTCACGAGCTCCCGCGCCAGGCGTTTCAGCGCGACGTGCCGGAGCAGGTTGCGATCGGTGGCGGGGTGAATGCGGCCCATGCCGCCGCGCCCGAGCTCCGGATACAGCCGCAGGTGGGGCGGCGTCGGGATGCCCTCGCTCTTGATTTCGGCTGCGGAGATCTCGTTCGCGCCTCCGACGGGGATCGACTCGATGACGTAGACCGGGTGCGCTTCGACCTGTTCGTCTTCAGCCAAGAGGCGGCTCCTTCTTCTCGCGTGCCCTGACCGGTCCCGCGGGTTTTCCCTGAGCCTCGGACGGTACACCCGTTCCCGCGGCGCGGGTAGCATCGCGCAGAGCGAGGCCGGGTTTCTCGCGAGTGGCGTGAACCGATAAGCGCCCTTCGTGCTAGGAAAAGTGAGAGCCCGTCATGCGTTCCGCTGAGGGGAATACGACCATCACCGAAATGGACTCGCGCCCGCTCGGCGCGAGGCGCGGCGCGAACCTCGAGCTCGTCTGGGTCTTCCCGCTCGCGACCGCTCCCGCCGTCCAGCTCGCCGGCACCGAGCCCCGGGTCGTCTCGATCGGACGCGAGGAGGGCTCCGACGTGAAGCTCAGCGGAGACGGCGTGTCGCGCAAGCACGCGACCGTGCGCTGGGGTGTCGGCGAGACACCGCCCGTTATCGAGGACCAGGGGAGCCGGAACGGCGTGCGCGTGAACGGCCGGCTCGTCAGCTCCGCAGAGGTCGCTCCGGGCGATGTCGTGCGGCTCGGCGGCTGGGTGGGCGTCGTGACCGACGCGCCGGGGCCGTTTCAGGAGGTCGCGCCGGGGCTCTTCGGTGGTGCCGCGCTGGCCGCGGCGATCGAGCCCTTGCGCGCCGCAGCACCGAGCGACCTCCCGGTCGTGCTCGAAGGCGAAACCGGCACGGGCAAGGAGATCGTCGCGCGCACGCTGCACGGCTTCAGCGGTCGCTCGGGTCAGATGCTCGCCGTCAACTGCGCCGCCTTGCCCGAAGGCCTCGCCGAAGCGGAGCTCTTCGGCTATCGGCGCGGCGCGTTCACCGGTGCTGACCGCGCGAG
>DASUGE010000389.1:0-2146 GCA_036274215.1 Polyangiaceae bacterium
GGTGACGGCGATGAGGAGCCGATCGCCGAACGCAGGGTCGACGCGGCCGAGATCGAGGCCGGCGACGATGCCGTGGGCTTCGAGCCTTTCGGTGACGTCCTTGGCGCTGCCGGGGACGCGCACGCAGATTTCGTTGAAGAAGGGCGCGCTCTCGAAGCCTGGGGCGTAGCCGGGCAGCGAGAGGATGCGGGAGCGCAGGTAGGCGGCCTTGGCGAGGCAGCGCTCGGCGACCTCGACGAAGCCGCGGCGCCCGAGCAGGGTCGTGCGAATCGTGAGGGCGAGCGCGAGCAGGCCCTGGTTCGTGCAGATGTTGCTGGTCGCGCGCTCGCGGCGGATGTGCTGCTCGCGGGTCGACAGGGTGAGGACGTAACCACGCTCGCCGCGCCCGTCGACGGTTTCGCCGCAGACACGGCCGGGGAGCTGCTGGAGGTAGTTGCGGTCGCCGTGGCAGGCGAAGAGGCCTACACCGGGGCCGCCGAGCTGCGGCGGGCAGGCGAGGGGCTGGCCTTCGCCGACGGCGATGTCGGCGCCGAGCGCGCCGGGGGACTCTGCGACGGCGAGCGCGTACGGATCGCTGACTTGCGCGACGAGCAACGCGCCATGCTTGTGCGCGAGCTCGGCGAGCGGGCGGAGATCGGTGAGGCCGCCGAAGAAGCTCGGGTAGCCGACGACGAGGGCCGCGGTGTCGCCCCCGAGCGTGCGCTCGATCGCCGCGAGGTCGGCGCAACCGTTCGCGCCGAGCGGCGTCTCCACGTAGGTCTGCTCGCTCCGGCCGCCGAGGTAGGTGCGCGTCGTGGCGCGCGCGTCGGGGTGCACGCAGCTGCTCGCGACGACTTTTCCGCGCTTGGTGAGACGGCACGCCATCAGGGCGGCCTCGGCCGTAGCGCTCGCGCCGTCGTACAGGCTGGCGTTGGCGAGCGGCAGGCCGAAGAGCTCGCTCACGATGGTCTGGAATTCCCAGATCGCCTGGAGCGTGCCTTGCGAGACCTCGGGTTGGTAGGGCGTGTACGAGGTGTAAAACTCGCTACGGAGCAGGAGCTGATCGACGGCGGGCGGGATGTGGTGGTCGTAGATGCCGCCGCCCAAGAACGAGAGCATGCGGGCGCCGGAGTTCTTCTCCGAGAGGCCGCGCAGGTGGCGCATGAGCGCGGGCTCGTCGAGCGCGGGCGGCACGGCGAGCGGGCGAGTGAGGCGCGCCTCGGGCGGGATCGTTTCGAAGAGCTCGTCGATGCTGCCCTTGCCGATCACGCGGAGCATCTCCGCGATTTCGTCGGGCGTGTGGGGGACGTAGCGCATGGGTTCGTTCAGTGGGCCGAGGCGTCGAGGTGCTTCTGGTAGGCGGCGGCGTCGAGCAGCGCGCCTTCTTCCTCGCTCAGGCGGCTCGGGCGGATCGCGATCATCCAGCCCTTGCCCCAGGGATCTTCGTTCACGAGCTCGGGCTGCTTCTCGAGCTCGGCGTTGACGCGCGTGACCACGCCGCTCACGGGCGCGTAGAGGTCGCTCAGCGTCTTCACGCTCTCGATCGTGCCGAAGGTCTTCTTGGCCTCGACCTTGTCGCCGGGCTTCAAATCGACGCCGACGAGCGTCACGTCGCCGAGCTGGCTGACGGCGAAGGCGCTGATGCCGATGACGATCTCGTCGCCCTCGACCAGCGCCCACTCGTGATCCTTCGTGTACTTCCGATCGGCCTTGATCTCGCTCGCTCCGCTCATGGGAAATTCGACTCCTCGGGCTACTTCTTGCGCTTGTAAAACGGGGTGGGTACGACCACGGCTTCGACGGCCTTGCCGCGGCAATCGACGCGGAGCTCCGTCCCCTCGGCCGCGAGCGCGACCGGCACGTAGCCGAGCCCGATGTTGGTTCCGAGCGTCGGCGAGGGCGAGCCGGAGGTGCACGCGCCCACGGTCGCGCCGCTCGTATCGAGCAGCGGGTAGCCGTGGCGCGCGATGCCGCGGCCGCGCATCTCGAAGCCGACGAGCCGCCGCGTGAGGCCCGCAGCCTTGACGCGCTCGAGCGCGGCCTTGCCTACGAACTCGGGCTTTTGGAGCTTGACGGTCCAACCGAGGCCGGCCTCGAGCGGGTTCGTCGTCTCGTCGATGTCGTTGCCGTAGAGCGCGAGGCGCGCCTCGAGCCGGAGCGTATCGCG
>DASUGE010000390.1:0-23795 GCA_036274215.1 Polyangiaceae bacterium
CAGCCGCCGGTGGCACGATGTCGCTCGGAGGCGCCGCGCCCGGCAGCGGAGCTGGCGGCGTCGCCGCTGGCTCGGCGGGCGCACCCTCGGGCGGGCAAGGCGTCGCGGGTCGTGCCGGGACCAGCGGCAGCGGGAGCACGACGCCCGTCGATTGCATGCTCACGCCGACTGGCATGCCGGCGCCCGCGATGCCGTCGGTGGTTCTTGTGACCCTCGAGACGGACCTCGTCGCCGTGACGGGCGGTCGCATCCAGTTCGGCAAGGACGAGTCCTACGGCTACGAAGCGCCCGTGGACCTCGCCGCCGAGGACTACCGCACGCTGCTCCTCGGAATGCCGTTCGACTCCGAGGTGCACTATCGGGTCGAGCTCTCCTCGGCCGCGGGGACGTGCACGAGCGAAGACCAAACGCTCACGACGGGCGCCGCGCCGAGCGGAGTGCCGGTGCTCACGACCGCGATCCCCGATCCGTCCAAGGTCACGCCGGGCTTCGTCGTCGTCGGGAACGGCAGCTGGGCGACGATTTGGAATCACCTCGGCGAGCTCGTTTGGGCGCACAAGGTCAGCTTCTCGAGTGTCACGCGCGTGGACTTCAGCTACGACGGCACGTTCCTCGTTGCCCGCGACGGAAACCCGAGCGGCGCGGCGGGCATGGGCATCATCCGAAAGCTCAGTCTCGACGGTGCGGGCGACGACGCCATCGCGCTCGACCGCAGCCATCACGATTTCACGGCGCTGCCCGACAACGGCTTCGTCTTCTTCGTCAACGCCGCCGACAACTGCGGGAAGCTGATGCGGATGGCGCCGGACGGCACCTTCTCCGAGCTCTTCAACACCGCGGACGCGTTCGACACGCTGTCCGGCAGCGGCAGCGACCGCTGTCACATGAACTCCATTCACTATCACGAGCTCGACGACTCCATCACCTTCTCGGTGTTGATGCAGAACGCTTACGTCAAGATCTCGAGCCAGGGAGAGCTCGTGTGGGTCCTCGACGGAGACGGCGCTTCGGACTTCACGGGCGACGGCTCCGAGTGGGATCGCCAACACGGTCACACGATGACCGACGAGAACCATCTCTTCTTCTTCAACAACCGCTCGAACGGTCAGACAGCGCTCATCCGCGAGGTCGAGCTCGACACCACGGCCGGCACCGCTAACGTCGTGTTCGAGTACGACGGCGGCGGTAAGAGCCAGACTCTCGGCGACGTGCAAAAGCTCCCGAGCGGCAACCTGCTCGTGACCTATTGTAACGACGGACTCCAGCGCGAGATCACGATGGACAAGACGATGGTCCGCGAGTTCTTGTGGCCCTCGGCGGTCGGCTACGCGACACACCGCACGTCGCTCTACGGACCGCCGCCGCCGCGGTAGGGCGCGTCTCGACGCCACGACGCATTTGCGGCGCGCTTTCGGCCGTGATGCACAGCTCCTCGCGCGAGCGCCCAATGACCGGTAAACTGTGGGGGTGGTATCGAGGAGGCGTGATGCTCTTGCCCTCGCCTTGATTCTCGCGGGCGTCGTTCTGGGGAGCTGTGGGGATTCCCGCAAAGGCAGCTCGGACGAAGACGAGGGCGGAGGCAGCGGGGAAGGTGGCGACGGCGCCCACGCGGGCTCGACGGCAGGTCGCGGCGGGGGATCGGCGGGCCAGCGCGGAGGGACCGGCGGAACGTCCGACGGCGGCAACGGGGGTAGCCGCGGGGGAACGGGCCCCGCCGGGACGTCCGGAACATCCGTGGGCGGCTCGAGCCAGGGCGGCTCGGTCGCAGGCGGCGCCGCCGGTGAAGTCACGACTCCCGGCGCGAGCGGCGAGGCGGGCACCGGCGACCTGCCGAACGGCGCTGAGCCCTTGCCGAACTGCACGACGAGCGGTTGGTGTTGGGACAATCCGACGCCCGGCGGCAGCAACTTGAACGGCGTGTGGGCCGGCGCTCCCGACAACGTCTGGGCCGTCGGCATGGGTGGCCTGATCCTCCGCTACGACGGCAAGCGCTGGCAGCGCTTCGCAGGGCCCACGACGAAGCCGCTCTTCGCCGTTTGGGGAACTGCTGCTGATTCAGTCTGGATCGGCGGTGCCGGCGGGCTCTTCTTCTGGAACGGCAAGGAGTTCACGACCTATCCGTCGAGCTCCTCCATTATCGACGTTCACGGCTCGGCCGCAGACAACGTGCGTGGCACGCTCGGGACGCAAGCCATCGACTATTTCGACGGAACCAAGCTCACGATTCCGGTTCTCACGGAAGGCGGTCCGACGAGCTCCGTCGTGAGCGTGTGGACGTTCGAGCCACGCGTCGCCTACGGCGCCGGAAGCGGCGGCACGATCGTTCGTGCGGACGGCCCATTCGACCAGCCCTTCGACTACGCCACGAGCATCGTCTACACGGCGGGCGGCTACCTGCGGGATCTGTGGGGCACGACGGCCGACGAAGCGCTCTGGGCCGTCGGCGACGCGGGGCTCGTCGTCAGCGGGCAGGTAGCGGACAAGACGTCGTTCCACGTCGTCGACTCCGGAACGATCACGGCGCTCTACGGCGTGTGGGGCAGCTCTCAGAGCGACATCTGGGCGGTCGGCGACACGGGCACCATCATCCACTACGACGGCACGGGCTTCGAGGATCGCTCCGTCGCCGCCCCCCGCATCGATTTCCGAGATATCGACGGGACGGGCAAAAGCGACATTTGGGCAGTCGGAAACGACGGGGCCATCTTCCACTTCGACGGCTCGAAGTGGAGCGCGCCGAACACGCTCACGGATCAAGAGCTCTTCGGGGTCTGGGGCACGAGCGACGACGACGTCTGGGCGGTCGGCGATCGGGGAGTCTTGTTGCACAAGGACGCGAGCGGCTGGCAGTCGCTCGCGAGCCCGACGACGGCGGCGATGCGCTCGGTGTACACGGCGGCGCCGAACGACGTATGGCTCACCTCCGACGACAGCAACATCTACCACTTCGACGGCAAAGACTTCACGGTGGGCTTCACGCCGCGCTACTACGCGAGCTACCTGTGGGGCAGCGCGGGCGACGACATCTGGGCGTCGGGCGGCGGCGACACTTATCTCTACGACGGCAAGAGCTGGGAGCCGTTCGACCTGCCGTTCAACGGCATTTACGACATCTGGCGGAGCTCGCCGACCGAGCTCTGGATTTCGCGCGGGCGCGACGGCTTTTATCATCTGAAGGACGGCGTCGCGACGAGCGGGAACGACTTCGCGATGGGCTTTCTCTGGGGCACGGCTCCCGACGACCTCTGGAGCGTGCACGACGACTCCGGGATCCGGCACTGGGACGGCCAAGCGTGGACCGTCGTTCCCGCGAGCTCGCTCAGCTCGCCGCACGCGATGTGGGCGAGCGCCCCGGACAACATGTGGATCGTCGGTCAGCTCGGTACGACCGACTTCTTCGACGGTGTCGCCCTACACCACGTGAGCGACACGAACGACGACGAGCTCGACGCGACCCTGAACGCAGTGTGGGTGAGCCCGACCGGCAAAGCGTACGCCGTCGGGGACGCCGGCACGATCGTCGTGCACCAGCCGGGACTCTGACCGCGAGTCAGGTCGGGTTCTGCGGGCGCCAGTCGGGATTGGGCTTCTCGTGGAAGACCACGTATTTCCTACCCAGGAAGTTGAATACGAGGCCCGCGGCGCTCGCCCCGGCCTTGGCGAGACCCGCCCCGAGTCCGGCCGCGATCAGCGCTTGGGTCGCAAAGACGTCGAAGGTGGCAATGACCCCGACGACGACGATGAAGACGAGCCCCTCGGTGAACGACGACCAGCGTGCGCGGTGCCGGAAGAGCAGCGCGATCGAGAGCACGTAATTCAGCGCTGCGGCGGAGAAAAAGGCAGTCAGCGTGGCGGCAATCACGCCCGCGCTCGGCAAGAGCAGCACGAATACGAGAAGATTGAAGAGGGCAGAGACGCCGCCGATGAACAGATAGAAGAAGAACTGAATCGGAGCGGGCGCTTTCGGTAGGTTGTATTTCAGGATGCAGTAGAGGGCGCGAAAGCCGTCCTTCATGCCGATCTTCTTGCCCTCGGCGTACGTGCGGCCGCGGTACGAGATGCCCATCTCGTAAATGCGCAGGCGAAGCTGGGCAATCTTGGCGACGACCTCGGGCTCGAAGCCGAAGCGATCTTCCTGAAGCTCGAGCGACTGGATGATTTCCCGACGGAAAACCTTGTAGCAGGTCTCCATGTCCGTGAGGTTCAGATCGGTGAGCATGTTCGAGAGCAGGGTCAAGAAGCGATTGCCGAGCGAGTGCCAGAAATAGAGCACGCGGTGATAGCCGGCCGAGAGGAAGCGCGAGCCGAGCACCACGTCCGCGTCGCCGCTCTTCAGCGGTATCAGGAGACGCTTCAGGTCCATCGGGTCGTATTCGAGGTCCGCGTCCTGAATCGCGACGAAGTCGCCGGTCGCCTTGGCGATGCCCGTGCGCAGCGCCGCTCCCTTGCCGCGGTTCCTTTCGTGGTGCAGCACGACGAGCTCCGGATGCCGGGCCGCGAGCCCTGCCGCGACGTTCGCGCTCGCGTCTTTCGAACAATCGTTCACGACGATGAGCTCGAGTGCGAGCGCTTCGTCCCGGATCGCCAAGACGCGCTCGACGCAGGCCTCGAGCGTCCGCTCTTCGTTGTAGCAAGGAATTACGATACTAAGCGTCGTCATGGTTCGAGCGAGCCCGGCCACGGGCCCAGAAGTCCGCGGCGCCAAGCTTACACGGAAGGCGCGCGTGTTCGCGGCCCTCTACGTCGCGTGCGTGCTCGTGTTTCTGGTCGGGGTTGCCGGCTTCTACCGCCCGGGTGTCGGTTTCACGAGCATGGTGCGCTTCGGCAAGGATCGCGAGTCGCGCGTGCTTCCGGAGCTCCGCGCCGTCCCGCGCTTCATCGTCGAGGGTTCGGGCTACGACGGACAGTTCTACGCCCAGCTCGCCGCGAATCCCGCGCCTTGGAAGGCCGAAGTTCGCGCGGCGCTCGACAACCCGCCGTATCGCTCGGGCCGCATCGTGACCTCGCTCATCGCGTACGTCCTCGGCGGAGGCAACCCGGCGTACGCCATGCATGTGTTCGCGGCGATGAACATCGTCGTGTGGCTCGTGCTCGCGTGGCTGCTCTTGCATTGGTTCCCGCCCGGAACGCCCTGGGACTTTGCGTGCTGGGCCGGCATCCTGTTCTCGGCTGGAACGATGATGAGCGTCTGCCGCGCGCTCCCGGATCTGTCTGCGTTCGCGCTGATGGTGGCGGGGCTCTGGCTGTGGGAGACGGCGAAGCCGACGGCAGCGGCCGGCATGCTCGGGCTCGCCGGGCTCGTGCGCGAGACGTCGATCCTGGCGGCAGCGATCGTGGTCGAGAAGCCGAGCACGCGACGAGCCGTGCTTCGGATGGTCGGACGCATCGCGCTGATTGCGGCTCCCGCGCTCGTGCTCACGTTGGTGCTGCGCCACGTCGCGGGGAAGTCGCACGCCGCCGCCGACAACTTCGCGCTTCCGTTCGTCGCGTTCGTGCGGCGCTGGCTCCTGATTGGGAAAGACGGCGTGCTGCGTTCGGCCGGCGTGGTCGCGACGATGCTCTCGATCGCGGTGCAGGTGGGCTTCTTCGCGGCGCGCATACGTCTCGCCGATGCGCGCTTTCGGCTCGGCGCGGTCTACGTCGTCTTGTTTGCGTTCATGTCCGACGCCATCTGGGAGGGTTATCCGGGCTCGGCGCCGCGCGTGCTCCTGCCGTTGCTCTTCGCGTTCAACTTGGCGCTACCTCGAACGCCTCGCTTCGCGGCGCTCCTCCTGCTCGGCAACCTCTCGGTCGTGACGGGCTGGCACAACCTCACGCACCCACCCAAGTCGGCCGAGGCGGCCGTGGCTCCGGCACGCTAGCGCCGCGAGCGCCCGCGCCGCGACGCGCAGGGCTCACTGACGGGCGCGATCGAAGAAATCGAACACGTCCGGCATGACGAGACTCACCATGCCGCCGTGATCCGCATTCACTTCTTCGTACTCCGACTTGAAGCCGTTCTTCTTCAGCCAGTCGGCGAGCAGCTTGCTCGCGTCGACGGAGGGTGTCTGCGTGCCTTCCGTCACGAAGATGGAAAGCCTCCGCACGTCCTCCCACGGATAGCCGTTCTCTTGCACGAACGGGCCGGACATGGGCGCGATACCTTGCCAATAGCTCGCGTACTTCCCGCCGATGTACCAAGTTCCTCCGCTGCCCATGGAGTGACCGAAGAGAAACCGCGCGGCGGGATCCACCGGATACTCGTGGAGGACGAGCTCGAGCACGTTGATCACGTCGCGTTCGCTGAGCTCGTTGGTGCGCTCGCTGTCGGTCGTCACCTGCGCCATCAGCTCCGCCGCGCCTGCCTCGTCCCCGAACGGCGCACTGAGCCTCAGGAAGTTACCGTAGGCGCCCTGGTCGCCGAGCGGTGAGACCAAGATGTAGCCGTGCTCCTCGGCGAGGTCGATCATCTGCGCGCCGCTTTGATCGACGTACGTGTTCTCGTCGGCGCCCGAGCCGTGCAGGAACATCGCGAGCGGTAGGCTCGAAGTGCCGTCCCACGTCGTCGGGACGTAGAGCCGGAAGGGCTCGTCCGCCTTCGCGTCGTCGAAGTGATACGTGCGGTGCTGGTCGCCTTTCTTGCGCCAGCTCGCCGCGCTCGGGTTCGCGAGCGATTCCGCGAGCGCGGCCGCCGAGCTCACCACGGCTCCCGCGTCGAGGAGCGTGCCGAACGAGATAGAGCGACCTCCGGTGCCGCCCAGCCCACCGCTGCCCGCTTTGCCGCCGCTCGTTCCGCCTGCCGCGTTACCGCCCGCGCCCGCCCCTCCGCCGGGGCCGCCGAGTGCGCCGCCGTTGCCTGCGCCGGCGAGCGCCGTTTGCCCGCTCGCCCCACTCGCCGGCGCGCCGCCCGCTTCGAGCCCGGCTTGTCCGGCGCGATTTGCCATTCCCCCGCCGCTCGTGGCGCCCGCGCCGCCGTTGCCGGTTCCTGCGTCAGCCGTCGTGCCGCCAGCGCCTCCCTTTGGGCCGCTACCGCTCGCGGGCGCACCGGCGCCGTTTCCACTCTCTCCCCCCGCGACGTGACCGCCTCCGCCGAGTTGCCCGCCCGAGCTTGGCGAGCGCCGGTTGCCTGGGTCGACGCTGTCGACGTTGGCGCAGCCGATCAACCCCGCGTAGAGCATCGCGAATCGAGTCGCGTGCAGGGAGAGCTTGGCTGGGTGGGGACGATGGCGTTGCCAAGAGCGCATGGTCGAGCGTGCAGTCGCGCCACGCCGACCAAATCGGTCCAAGGTCGCGCAAGGAGCACGTCGAGCTACGGCTCGCGAAGAGCATCGGCGGCCCTCTGCTGGCGCCCGCGCGCGCAACTCGAACGGATAAATGCGCTGCTCCGGTAGCGCGCGCTCTTTCTTGGACCACTTTGATGCGGTTCGTGCGGCTGCGGGGTGTGCGCAAGCCCCAGCGCTGCCTGCGCCAAGGAATCTGACTTGATGAGAACCGCGGCTCTACCCGTCCGGGCAGTCTTTTTGAGCATTCTGGGCACGCTCGGCAGCATCGGCTGTGCCGACGACGGTTCGGGATCGACCGCGACCGGTGGCACCGGAGCCGTGGGAGGCCACGCGGCGACCGGCGGCTCGACGACTGGAGGCTCCGCAGGCCAGGGTGCAGCCTCCGGAACAGGCGGGACGCAAGCAGGTATGCCGGGCGCCGGGACCGGAGGTGGCGGAACTGCGGGCGCCGGAGGCTCGGCAGGCTCCGGGGTCGCAGGAACCGGCGGCAGTGGAGGAAACGACACGGGCGGCGCCGGAAGCGGTGATGCTGGCAGGAATGGCGGCGGCAGGAACGGCGGCGGCAGGAACGGCGGCGGCGGCATGGCCGGCTCCGGCATGAGCGGCTCGGCCGGCATGAGCAGCGGCGGCATGAGCGGCGCGAGCGGTTCCATGACGGGCGGCGCCGGCGCTGCCGGAAGCGGCGGGACCGGCGGACAGACCGGTGGCACCTGCACGACGTCGAAGAGCACCGGCAAGTCGGTGTCGGGCACCGGACCTCACAAGGTGGTCATCGAGACAAACTCCGAGAACGGCATCAAGTGCGGCACGATCTACCGGCCCGAAGATCTCGGCGGGGCCGACAAGTACCCGATCTTCGTGTGGGGAGAAGGCGGCTGCTCGCAGGACGGATATTCGAATCAGGCGGCCATGGGTGAGATCGCCTCCTGGGGATACTTCATCGTCGCCGACGGTACCCCCGGGAGCAGCGGAGCCTGCGCGGGCGGGCAAGATGGAAAGGCGCTCCTCGATTACATCACTTGGGCCATCGCGGAGAACGGCAAGTCCTGCAGCGCGTATTACCAGAGCCTCGAAACGACGAAGATCGCCGCCGACGGCTTCTCTTGCGGTGGGCTGATGTCCGAGAACGTTTCCGGCGACGCCCGCTTCAGCGCCATCGGGATCACCAGCAGCGGGCTCATGGGCGCCAATAAGTCGCTCTACGACAAGATCCACACGCCGTTCAAAATCATGAACGGCGGCTCGAGCGACATCGCGTACGAAAACGGCCTGCGCGACTACGACGAGATCAGCTCGCGCGGCATTCCGATCCTCTACTTCTCGAAGACCAGCCTCGGACACGGCGGCGATCTGTCCAACGGAAGAGGCGAGTTCAACAAGGTGAACCTCGCCTGGCTGAACTGGCAGCTCAAAGGTGACGAGGGAGCGACGGGCAAAGGCTACCTCTACGGCTCGTCCTGCTCGATCTGCAGCAATAGCGGCTGGGTCGTGAAATCCGCGAACGTTCCGTAGCGTCCCGGCGCGTCAGGCTGAGCTCGCGGCGGGCTCCTTCGTTTGCTCGCTGCTCGCAACCTCGCCGCCGAAACGGCAGTAGAGCGCCGGTAAGACGAGAAGCGTCGCGAGGGTGCTCGTGACGAGGCCGCCGATGACGACGGTCGCGAGCGGCCGCTGCACTTCGGCGCCCGTTCCCGTCGCGAGCGCCATCGGGAAGAACCCGAGCGCCGCCACCAGCGCCGTGGTGAGCACGGGTCGCAGCCGTTCGAGCGTGGCGGCCTCGACTGCAGCGCGCAGTGCCTGCCCTTCGTGCTGGCGCGCGCGAACCGCGGCGAGAAGCACGACTCCGTTGAGCGTCGCGACACCGAACAAGGCGAGGAACCCGACCGCGGCGCTGATGGAAAAGGTGAGCCCGCGCGCGGCCAGCGCGAGGACGCCACCGGTGGCAGCAGCAGGAATGTTCACGAAGATGAGCAGCGCGGGGCGAGCGGCCCCGAACGCCAGGTACAGAAGCACGAGCACCAGCGTGAGCGTGAGCGGCACGAGCACGGACAGGCGTGCAGTAGCCCGCGCGAGGTTCTCGTATTGGCCGCCGTACTCGAGATAGTAGCCGTCGGGGAGGCGCAGCGTGGCAAGCCTGCCGCGAAGCTCTTCCACGAAGGTTCCGAGATCGCGGCCGCGCACGTTCGTCTCGACCATCACGCGTCGTCGCGCCTGCTCGCGGCTCACCTGGGCAGGACCCGACGCGAGCGAGAGGTCGGCTATTTCGTGCAGCGGGACCCAGCGAGAGTCGTCGAGGACGATGCGTACCTCACCGGCCGCTTCGACGTCGGCGATAGGCGGTGTGGCCAGCCGCATCATCACGTCGAAGCGCCGCTCACCCTCGATGACCTTTCCGAGCGGGCGACCCTCCCGGAAGGTCTCGATCGTCTCGAGCAGAAGCGGCGCACGAACGCCGAGACGACCGAGGCGAAGCGGATCCGGACGAATCGTGAGAAGGCGCAGGCCCGAGGTCGGCTCCGTGCGGACGTCGGCCGCGCCGGGCGTCGCTGCGGTCAGGCGCGAGATGTCGTTCGAGATTCGCCGCAGCGTCGGAAGGTCGTCTCCGAACACCTTGATCCCGACATCCGAGCGCACGCCGCCGATCAGCTCTTGCACGCGCATTTCGATGGGCTGCGTGAACGAGAACCCCGTTCCCGGCAGCGCGCGCCTGAGGACGGGCTCGAACGCTGCCGCAAAGCCCGCCGCGTCGCGCGCGGTGCGCCACGTGTCACGCGGCTTCAGGATGACGAAGACGTCACTCTGCTCGATGCCCATGACGTCGGTCGCGACGTCGGGGCTGCCGGTGCGCGACACGACCCGTTCCACTTCGGGGAATCGTTTGAGGGCTTGCTCGATCTCGGTGGTCCCGCGGATGGCTTCGGCGAGCGACACGCTCGGCGGGCGCGTGACCTGGATTGCGAGGTCTCCCTCCTCGAGCCGCGGTACGAACTCCGTGCCCATGCGCGACGCGACGAGGACTCCAACCGCGGCGACGAGCAGCGCGGTGAGCATGGCCGTGCGCCAGCGCGGCAGGAGCCAGCGCGCGACCGGCGCGTAGACTCGCCGGAGCAGGCGCACGACGCGGGGCTCCGCGTGGGCTGCCCGGCGCAACAACAGGCCGCTGACGGCGGGCACCCACGCGAACGTGAGGACGAGCGAAGTCATGAGCGCGAACAGCACCGTCAGCGCCATCGGGCGGAACATTCGCCCCTCGACCCCCTCGAGCAACAGCACCGGCAAGTACACGACTGCAATGATCAGGACCCCCATGGTCACCGGCTTGCCCACTTCGCCGGCCACGCGGTCCATCGCGCGCTTCGCGTCGATGTCGTGGGTGGCCATGGCCGCGAGGGCACCCTCCACGACCACCACGGCGCCGTCGACCACCAAGCCGAAATCGATGGCACCAAGGCTCAGCAAGTTGCCGCTGACACCGAAGTACCGCATGCACGCGAAGGCACCCAACATCGCCAGCGGGATGACCGACGCGACGACGAGGCCGGCACGCAGGTCGCCGAGCATGAAGAACAGCACGAGCGCAACCACGATGCCGCCCTCGAGCAGGCTCCGCCGCACGGTCGAGAGCACCTGATCGACGAAGCGCGCGCGATCGTAGAACGGCTCGATGACGACGCCGGCCGGGAGCGTCGCGCGAATCTCGACCAGGCGTTCCTTCACGCGCGTCACGACGTCGTGAGCGTTGCCGCCCGCCACCATTTGCACCATCGAGTAGATCGTCTCGCCTCGGCCGTCCGCCGTGGCCGCCGACAGGCGCGGCTCGGCGCCGTCGCGAACGTCGGCGACGTCGCGCACGAGCACGGGGCGACCTCCGCTGCCGGGGCCTTGCGTGGCGACCACCTGATGCGCCACGTCCTCGAGGCCGTGGTAGGCCGCCTCGGCGCGCACGAAGGTGCCCTCCTCGGAGCGCTCGATCAATCCGCCGCTCACGTTGCTGCCGGCGCCGAGCACGGCCGCTTCCACCATGGCAGCGGTGACGTGATTGGCGAGTAGTGCCTCCGGCCGCAGGAGCACCTCGACTTGACGCGTCTCGCCGCCCCACGAGTTCACCTCGACGACCCCCGGCACGGATCGCAGTCGGTAGGCGATCTGCCAATCGAGGAGCGTGCGCGCCTCACGCAAGGTGTGGTCCGGCCAGCGCACCGTGAAGTGGTAAACCTCACCGAGGCCGGTGGTGAGCGGGCCGAGCTCGGGCCGACCTGCGCCGAGCGGTACTGCCTCTCGGGCGCGTGGGAGTCGCTGGGCGACGAGCTCGCGGGCTAGATCGATGTCTGTCCCGTCGTCGAACACGAGCGTGACGGCACTGACACCCGCGCGGCTCACGGAGCGGATGCGCTGCACGCGCGGGATGCCCGTCATCGTCAGCTCGACCGGTTGCGTGACCTGACGCTCGACCTCGACGGGCGAGAGCCCCGAGGCGCGCGTGAGGACCTGCACCTGCACGTTGGTCACGTCCGGAACGGCGTCGATGGGCAGCGTGCGGTAGCTCTGGATGCCCGTGACGACGAGCAGCAACACTCCGAGGATCGACAGGAGCGGATGCTCGAGCACCAGGCGGGCAAGCTTCGCCGTCATTGCTTCACTCCAGCGCGGCGCGCATCAGCTCGCCCTTGAGCAAGATGGCGCCCCGGACGACGACGGACTCGTCCCCCCGCACGCCGTCCTCGAGGTAAGCGCTCGCCGCCGTGAGCCGCGCCACGCGCACCGTGACGGCTCGGAACTGGCCTTCAACGGGTGTCGCAACGAAGACGACCGGCTCTGCATCGAGCTCCACGACCGCGTCGCGCGGCACGGCGACCCGCTTGCCGCCTTCGGCTGCCGGGCGCTCGAGCGTGACGTTGACGAACCCTCCTTCGACCAGCTCCGGGCAGTCCGGTCCCGGTCGAACACGAAACGGTATCGTGCGGGTCGTCGCCGAGACGCTCGGTGCGTGCGACTCGATCACTCCCGTGCACGAGACCCCGCGGGCCACCCAGGCGAGCGCCGCCTCGCCGCCCTCGTGAATGTCGGCTGCGTCGTTCTCCGGCACATCCGCCCGCACGACGAGCTTGCCCTCGTCGACGACGCGAAATAGTCGCGCGCCGGCGTTCACCGGCTCGCCGAGCACGACGCTGCGGGTGACGACTGCGCCCGCGATCGGGCTCTTCGCGACGATCCGCCCCCCGCCCGCGGCCCCGAACGTCGAGAGCAGGGCGCTTGCGCCGCGCGCTTCGGCCTCTGCGGCGCGCAGCTCGCTCTTGGCCTCGGTGAGGTTGCGTTCGCTCGTTGCGTTGCCGCGCATCAGCGCTTCCTCTTGCTCGAGCACCCGCTGGGCGCGTTCGCGTCGCGCCTGGGCGCGTGCGAGGTCGGAAGCCGTACGCGCGGCCTCGGCCGCTTCGAGCACGGCCAGTCGCTGGCCCACGACGACGTGGTCGCCCTCCTTGACGAGGATCTCGCGCACGATGGCCGCCACCGGTGCGCCCACTTCTGCGGCACCATCGGGCAGCGCCGTGATCTCCCCGGTGACGGTCAGCTCGTCGTGAGGGGCGGCATGGCCGACGGGAACGACGACGATGCGCCCGGAGCGGAGGAGCTCTGCCGAAACGCTGATCGTGTGCGCGCTGCCCGCGCTGGCGGGTAGCGGTGCTTCGCGCGAGGCTCCATCGCTCGACGAGCGGGCGCAGCCGGTCGCGAGCATCAACGCGAGCGCTGCGCGAGCTCCCCACGCCGTCACGAGCCCGCCTTTCCGAGCGGCGTGGACGGAAACTGGCCGAGCGCGCGGGACAAGCGGACATCGGCGCGCCAAACGTCGGCGACCGCCTCGGCCCAGCGCTGTTCGGCATCGAGGAGCTCCCGCCGAGCGACGAGCACCGTGCCGAGCTCGGCACGGCCGGCGGCGTACTGTTTGCCGGCGACGTCGAGCGCGAGTCGCGCGGGCAGTAGGGACCCCTCGCGCAGCGTGTCGCGCACCGCCCGAGCGTGCTCTCGCTCGTGCAATAGCATGCGGATCTCCGCCTCGAGACGCGCACGCCGCTCGCTCGCCTCGGCGCGTGCGATGAGGGCGTCGCTCTTGGCGCGCGCGCCTTCGAAAGCGTTCGGATTGACGAACGGCAGCGGCGCGGCCACCCGCGCCTGGACGATCCAGTCGCCGGTGGCTTCGTGCGTGACGAGCGGCCCCACCGCGAGGAACGGCCTCCCGGTCGCGAGCGCGACCTCTACCGCTCTCTCTCGTCGCTCGGCGCCGGCCACCGACAGCGCTACGTCGGGTTGCCGGCCTCGCGAGGCGCTGAGCAACGTCTCGGGGTCGAGGGGCGCGTCCTTGGCCTCGAACTCGCCCGCGACTCGCACTTTGGCGTCGGGGGCGAGCCCGGTGAAGAAACGTAGCTCGGTCTCCGCGACGAAGCGCCGGCCCTCGGCGTCGAGGACTGCCGCGCGGGCGCTGCCCACGACCGATTGAGCGAGCGCCGATTCACCGGGATCGGCGCGCCCGCTCTGGACGCGCACCTCGGCGACGCGCAGGAGCTCCTCCGCCGCGGCGAGCGCCTCGGTTCGCAAGCGCTCGAGCTCGAGAGCGAGCCGAGCATCCGTCCACGCGAGCGCGCCGCGTGCGGCCGCGTCGAGCTCCGCCACGGTGAGCCCCGCGTTCGCCTCGCGCTTCAGCGACGCAGACAAGTCGCGCCGCGCCGCGCCCAGCCCGCCGAGCGACAGGTCTTGCCAGGCCGCCACCGTCCATTCCGCGCCCGCGCCGCCACCTCGGGGCATCCGCGGTCCTGCCTGAAGCTCGAGGCGCGGAGGCGTCGGAAATATGGCGCCCGCGGCGCGCGCGATGTCCGGACTCGCGGCGACGGCTGCGCGCCCGATCTGCAACGTCGGCGAACGGGCTCGCGCGAGCCGAGCCACCGTGGCGAGATCCAAGACCACCGCGCCTGCCGCGGGCGTGTTGGCGGAGCTCTCATGGGCCGTTGCCGGCAGTGGGTGGGCGCCCAGCGCGACGAGCAGCGCGCAAAAGACGCACGACTTCGTCAGCGCGCGCATTTTGTTCGCAGGTTGCGTCGCCTGAGCTCTGTTCGTTGGAGCTTTCGTCCGCACGGCCATCGGGTGGGCCGACGCTGGTGCGTCGTTCCACGTTCCCCGTCGCAAGTGCCGTGCCGCAGCGGGGTCGCCTCGGCGGCCCGCCGGTCAGAACGCCACGCACGCGCGGGCGACCGGATCACAGAGCTGCCCTTCGATGTCGGTCCTTCCCGAGAGCACCTCCACCCCAGGCTGGATGAAGAGGGACGAGAATTCGTTGATGTCGAGCCCGAGCTTCGCGGTCAGATCTCCGCCGAAGATGAGCCGCGACTCGCGATCGGGAGCCGGGTCATCGCTCGATAGATGCGAAAAAGAGAGAGCGTAAGCGCCGAGGCCAAGCTCGACACCGAGCCAGAGTGCCCGTGACGGGTGCGCGGTGGACCATCCGCACGTGAGTCCCGCGGACACGATGCGCGCGCTTGCTTGCGCGGCGGAGATCTCGCCGAAGCGCGCTTCGATCCCCGCGCCGACGCGGAGCGGATCGAACACGGCGTAGTCGGCGTCGAGCCGCGCCCCGAGACTCGTCCCGGTGCCGGGCGCGGCGATCGTGGCAGCTGCCGATACGGAGCCCTTCCGTTCGGGGGCAGCGCTCGGCGCGCGGGGTGGAGGGGGAACGACCGGTTGCTTGCGAGGGGCCTCTGCGGAAGCGCGCGGCACGTTCTCCAAGAACACGGATGTCGCGAGAAATCCGACGGTACGACCGCGCTCGAGCTCGGGATCGTCGGCTCGAAACGACACCGCGCGCTCGAAGCAGTCGCGCGCCGCGCGGCACAGCGTGAGTCGCGCGCTCTCGTGACGCGGCGATTCCCACGAAACCTGCACGCTGCGCTCGCCTTCCTCGGGTGCACGAACGGCCTCCGGGTGCTCGTCCGCGTAGGCCTCGGCGCGCACGGACACGCCCGGGCCGAGGATCTCCGAGGCGGCGCTCGTGATCGCATCAGTGATCGGCAAGTCGAGCTGATTCGATGCGATCCAGATCGTGAGTGCGGCGCTGGCAGGCACCGGGGGGCGAGCATAGCGCGACGCCCGCGCACCACGCGCGCTGTCTGATTTGCGTGCTCGCGTAATCCTTGCGCGCAGCGTGGCGAATCCGCCCATCACCGTTTGGGCGCCTTGCCGCTCGAACCGAACTTTTTCGGCGCAGTCCGGAAAATCGCCGGGTCCTGCCTGATCGCTTTGGCGTGATCGCACCTCCCACCCGAGGTGCCATGAGCCCCAGTCCCTCCCGCGCAGTCGTTGCCTACGCTGGCGCTGCGCTCCTCGTCGCCTGCACGGGCGACGTCGAGACGCAGATCCCGTCGGAATTCTATGCGGGCGCTGGACGCACCGCGTCGAGCGGGGCCGGCACGGGGGGCGTGGTGGCGACGGGAACCGGTGGCGACGCCGAAGTCGCGTCGGCGCCGGCGATGGGCGGCACGAGCGGCGCTTCGGACGGTGCGGGTGGCGCTTCGAGTTCGGGCGCGACCAGCTCGTCGACGGGAGGTGCCGGGGGAAGTGGCGCGACGGGCGGGACATCAGGCGGCACCGGAGGCGCCGGCGGCAACGCCGGGACGCTGGCGAGCGCCGGTAAGGGCGGCACGGGCGCGACAACCGGCGGCATGACGAGCGCGGGAGCAGCCGGAGCCGCTGCGCGCTCAGCGGGAGGCAACGCAGGGGGCCTCGGCTCCGGCGGGCGCGGCGGAGCGGCGGGTGCTGCCGGCGCGAGCGGCGCAAGTGGTGCCGCGGGCAACGGGTCGGCTCTATTCACGCCCGTGGGCGCTCATCGCCAAGACGTGCGCAGATACGGATTGTCACGGCGGCAAGGAGCGCCCGTCGCTCACCAACACGAACCCGACGACGCTCTACAATACCCTCAAGAATACCACCGTGCGCCAGTGCGGAAGCGACCACCTCGCGACACCGAACGATCCCGCCAACAGCGCCTTGCTGGAGCTCGTGCAGCACCAATGCGGTAACTTCGTGATGCCCGACGGCTGCATGACGAACCCCTGCATCAGCGCGGCCGACATCGCGACCATCACGACGTGGATCCAGGCGGGCGCGCCCGCGCCGTGACGGTGACCCGGCTCGGATAGCGACCCGCGCGGCGGCGAGGCGCCGGGACCTCACGCCACGTGGGGCATCTGCGCCGACGGTGCCTTCAGTCGATAGTAGACGCCCGCTCCCACGCGCACCTGCGCGTAGGCTTCATCCGTCGTTTCGGCGCCTCCGAGCACGAGGAAGCCGTCCGGCGCGAGCACGTGGCGGAGGCGTGTCAAGATGTTCCGCTTCGTGTTGGCGTCGAAGTAGATGAGCACGTTGCGCATGAACACGAGGTCGCACGGGGGGACGGCCGTCCAGCGTTCGACCAGGTTGAGCTGACGGAACGTGACCATGCTGCGCACGAGGCGGGAAAGCTCCCATTCGTCGCCGCGACGCGTGAAATACTTCGCGAGGTAGGTTTCGGGTAGCCCGCGGATCACCTCGAACTCACGGTAGCGTCCCTCGCGTGCTCGCTCGAGCACGGCGCCGTTCAAATCCGTCGCGAGGATGGTCACGTCCCACTCCGACAGCTCCGGAAACGCCTCGAGCAAGGTGATCGCGATGCTGTACGGCTCCTGGCCCGTCGCCGCCGCCGCGGACCAGATGCGGAGCGAGCGCGTCGTCGCGCGTGCGGCGAGGAGATCCGGCAGGAAGCGGCTCTTCAGCGCTTCGAAGGGATGCCCGTCGCGGAAGAACAGCGTTTCGTTGGTCGTCATCGCTTCCGTCACGCGCTCGGCGAGCGCCGCGTCTTGCTGGCGCTTGAGCTTCAGGACGAGCTCGTCCACGGTCGCGAGCCCAACCTCCCTGGCAAGCGGGCTCAGGCGACTGTCGACGAGGTAATCCTTGCTGTCCTCGAGCACGATGCCGGAGCGGCGCCGCACGAGCTCCTGCAAGAAAGCCATGCTCTCCGCGCTCGCCACTAGCGTTCCCCTTGTGCCCGCAGCCGCTCGGGGGCTCCGTGCGAGCGCCGGATGCGAGCGACGATCTCGTCCGCCATGCGGTCGAGGTGCAGCACCTTGTCGGCCAGGCGCGCTTCGACGATCGCCGCCGGCATGCTCGGAATCACGCAGGTCTCCGCGCTCTGCGCGAGCACTTTGCTGCCCGCACGCACGAGATCCGCGGCGCCGCTCGCGCCGTCGCGTCCCATCCCCGTGAGCACGCAGGCGAGCACGCCGTCGCGAAAGATGCGCGCGACGGAGCGGAACAGGACGTCGACCGCGGGACGGCACGACTGCTCGGGCGCTTCCTGCGTCGTGAGCGCGATCAGCTGGCCGTTCGCGCGACCCACCTTCAGGTGAAAATCGCCCGGTGCCATGTAGCCGCGACCCGGCTCGAGCGGCATGCCGTGCGTCGCCTCCACCACGCGAACTCGCGAGCAAGCCGTGAGCCGGTCGGCGAGGATCTTCGTGAAGAGCGTCGGCATGTGCTGCACGATCAGGATCGGCACGGGCAAATCGCCCGGCAGCTTCGCGAACAGCTCCGCGAGCGCGTTCGGACCGCCCGTCGAGGAGCCGATCGCGAGGGCCTGAATCACGGCCGGGCGCATCGGAACCGGCGGCGGCGGGGCGAGCGTCACGTCCACCTGGACCGAGTCCTCCGCGCGCGGCGCCTGCGTCGCGCTACCTAGCGCGAGCACCTTCTCGAGCAGCTCCGCCCGGAAGACGTCGAGCTCGTGCTCGCCCGGCCCCGGCTTCGCCACGTGGTCGGTCGCGCCCGCCGCAAGGGCGCGCAGCGTCACGTCCGCGCCGCTCTCCGTCAGCGAGCTGCACATGATGACGGGCATCGTCGGATGCGTGAGGCGCATGCGACGCACCGTCTTGATGCCATCCATGTCGGGCATCATGACGTCGAGCAGCACGAGATCCGGATCGAGCAGCGTCAGCTTCTGCAGGGCGCTCAAACCGCTGGCCGCCCAGCCCACGATCTCGATCCGCGGCTCGCTCTCGAGGATCGAGACGAGCATGCGACGCACGACGACCGAGTCGTCGACGATCAAGACCTTGATGCGGCTGTCCACGGCGCCCGTATGCCTCCGCTCAGTACGAGAACTGACCGACGAGCTTTTGCAGCGCAGCCGCCATACGCGCGAGCTCCGCCGCGGCGCGCTCCGTGTCCGAAGCTCCGGACGTCGTGCTCTGGGCCGCGCGCGCGACTCCCGTGATGTTCTCGGCGATCTCGCCGCTGCCGCGTGCGGCGTCGCTCACGTTGCGGCTGATGCCGTTGGTCGTCGCGGTCTGCTCCTCGACGGCGCAGGCGATCGTGTTCTGGATGTCGTTGATTTGATTGATGATGCTGCTGATCTGCGTGATGGCATCGACGGCCGAGCGCGTGTCGCCCTGAATCGTCTCGATCTTCTGGCTGATGTCCTCGGTCGCCTTGGCGGTCTCCTTCGCGAGCTCCTTCACTTCGTTCGCCACGACGGCGAAGCCCTTGCCCGCCTCGCCGGCGCGCGCGGCCTCGATCGTGGCATTCAGCGCGAGGAGATTGGTTTGTTGGGCGATCGAGGTGATGACCTTGATGACCTTGCCGATGTCGGCGCTGCTCACGCCGAGCTTCGCGACGATGCCGTTGGTGGTCTCGGCGGCCTTCACCGCCAGGACGGCGACGCGCGCGGCGTCGGCGGCGTTCTTCGCGATCTCGAGGATGCTGGCGGACATCTCCTCGGCGCTCGCGGCGACCGTCTGGATGTTCTCGTTGACGTCGTCGACCGCGGAGGAGACGACGTTCGCCTGCGTCGAGGTCTGCGTCGCATTCGACGTCATCTGCTTCGCGACGGAGGAGAGCTCCTCGGCGGCGGCGCCGAGCGTGGTCGCGTTGTCGGCGATGTTGCCGACGCTACGGCGCATGGTGCCGAGGAAGGTGTTGAGCCTGCCCGCGAGCTTGCCCGCCGCGTCGTCGCCGCTGAACGGGATCTGCCGCGTCAGATCGCCCTGCGCCGCGTCGTCCATCACCTCGAGGATCAGGTCTACCTTGGCCTTCAGGTCGTCGAGGTAAGCGCGCTCCTTCGCTTGCTCCTGCTCCTGCCTCTCGGCGACGGCCAAGCGCTGTTCGAGCACGCGGATCTTGGCGTTGAGCTCCGCGACCGATTGTCCCGCGCCGCTTTCGCGCGGGCGCCTGCGAGCGGGGGCGCGTTTACCGTTGGTTGCCGATTGGTTGTCGTGATTCTCCATGGTTACTCCGGTCCTCGAATCTCGTTAGGCCGCGGTTCCCACGGCGCTCGGGCTCCGCTCGGGCGTGACGATGCGCTCCACGTCGAGCATGAGCAGTAGGCTTCGCTCTAGCTTGTAGACGCCGACCACCACGTCGCGGAACACGGGGGGTAGCGTCGCAGGCGGTCGCTCGAAGTCGCTCTCGTCGAGCGTGAGCACGTCGCCAATCTCGTCCACCAGCAAGCTCACGACCCCGTCGCCCGTGGAGAGCACGACGTTCATCGGCTCCCGATCGGCCGCGAGCGGCTGCAGCCCGAAACGGGCACGCACGTCGACGGCCGTCACGATCTTCCCGCGCAGGTTGATGAGCCCCCGCACCATGTTCGACGCGAGCGGCACGCGGGTCATGGCCTGCGAGCGCAAGACCTCCTGCACCTTCATCACCTCGACGCCGAAGACGAGATCCCCCAGCACGAAGCTGCAGATTTGACGCGTTCGGCTCATCAGGCCGCAACCTCCTTGCGAGCGAGGAAGCCGGGCTCGTGGCGGCGAAACAGCGCCGGCACGTCGAGCAGCTCCGTGACGCGGCCCTGGACCGAGAGCAGGCCGAGGGTGCTGCGCGAGGAAGCCGGGCTCTCTACGCTGACGACCTCTTCCACGACATCGAGGATCTCCTCCACGACGAGACCCACGCTCCGTTCACCCTCGGAGCACACGATCACGACGAGCGGCTCGGCGCTCATGAGCGGCGCCTCACCCAAGTGCTCCTGCTCGAGCCAAACCAGCGGCAAGATGGTGCCGCGGTACTGCACGACGTCGCGACCCCCCGCTCGCTCGATCCGTTCCGGCGCGATCTCCTCGATGCGAGCCACTCGCGAGAGCGGTGTGGCGACGCGCGAGGCCGAGCCGACGCGGAACACGAGCAAGTGTTCGCGAGCTTCGCTCTCGTCCCGAGCGGCGGTCGAAGGCTCGACGACGGCGCGCTCGCGCGTCGCGGAGACCATGCCCGTGTGCTGCGCGAGACCGAGCACGTCGAGGATCAGCGCGACGCCGCCGTCGCCCATGATCGTCGCTCCCGCGAACACGTTCAGCGCCTTGAGCTCCTTGCCGAGGGGCTTCACGACGATCTCTTCGGTGTCTGAGATGCCGTCGACCACGATACCGAACTGGCGGTCGTCCGCCTGCAACACGACGATGTTCACGACGTCGCTCTTGCCGGGGCCGGGAAGCTCCAGAGCTTCGTTCAGGAACACGAGCGGCAGGAGGTTGCCACGCAGCCGATAAAGCGGCGCCCCGTGCAGCGTCTCGATGCCGCGCCGTGAGGACGCGCCCTCGAGCCGCACGAGCTCGAGCAGGTTCACCTGCGGGATCGCGAAGCGCTCGCCGCCGCTCGTGACGATCAGCGCGGGGATGATCGCGAGCGTGAGCGGGATCTTGATCTTCAGCGTCGTGCCGAGGCCCGCGCGCGTCGCGATATCGACCGTCCCGCCGATTTCCTCGATGTTGGTCTTGACGACGTCCATGCCCACGCCGCGTCCGGACATGGTCGTGACGCTGTCGGCGGTGGAGAAGCCGGGAAGGAAGATCAGGTGCGCGACTTCGCGCTCGTTCATGCGAGCGGCGCGCTCGGCGCTCACGAGCCCGCGCTCCACCGAGCGGGCGCGAACCTTGTCGGTGTTGATGCCCGCGCCGTCGTCGGACACTTCGATATTGACCTGGCCGCCCTCGTGATAGGCGCGGAGCAGCAAGCGCCCGGTGGGTGATTTGCCCGCCAGGCGCCGCCGCTCGGGAGTTTCGATGCCGTGATCGATCGCGTTGCGAACCGCGTGGATCAACGGCTCCCAGATCGCCTCGATCACCGAGCGATCGAGCTCCGTGTCGGCGCCCTCGACCTCGAGATTGACCTTTTTTCCGCAGACGCTGGCGACGTCGCGCACGACGCGCGGGAAGCGATTCCAAACGTTCCCGATCGGCTGCATGCGCGTCTTCATGACGCCGGCCTGGAGCTCGGTCGTGAGCAGATTGAGGCGTTGCGACGCGGCGACGAGCCCCGCGTCCAGCGACTTCGTCCCGAATTTCAGGATCTGGTTGCGCGCGAGTACGAGCTCGCCGACGAGGTTCATGATGCGGTCGAGCAAGGCCACGTCGACGCGGACCGTCGTGTCGCCGACGTTCAGCGCGCGGGGCGCGGCCTCCACCGGTGTCTCCGCGGCGGCCTTGGCGGGTTCGGCGGGCACGGGACGCAGGGACGCGGGCGGACGCTGCGACCTGGGACCCTGCGAGGCGACGGAGGATGCAGGCGCGGCGGGCAGCGAGGCCGCTTTTGACGACCCTTCCGTCTGCCCGATCTTCGCGAGCTCGGCGATGATCGGCGAGAAGTCCTCGTTGCCTTCGCCGGCCCCGCGCTCGAGCGAGTCGAGCACGCGCCGCACGCCGTCCACCATCGCGAGCAACGTCGAGGTCGCGTGAGCGTCGAGCAGGATCTCGCCGTCGCGGAGGCGACTCAGCTGGCTCTCACCGCTGTGGGTGAGACGCTCGAGCGCCGGCAAATTCAAGAAGCCACACGTCCCCTTGATCGTGTGAATGCAGCGAAAAATGCGCGAGAGGACGGTGTGGTCGCGCGGATTCTGCTCGAGCGCGACGAAGTCACGATCGAGCTGCGACAAATTGTCCCTGCTCTCGAGCAGGAACTCCCGCATGATCTCGTCGTCTTCGCTCGCCATCGGTGACAGGGGCTGGGTCGGGTCGCGCCAGTGCAAGAGCCGACGCCCGGCGCCACAACCCATGGCGCCTATTGGTCCGTCCATTCAACGGCCAAGGCGCCGACGTCTTTAGAGAGAGACATGCTCGGCGAGGGTCGCGCACTAAAGACTCAGGGCGCCCCGGCCGTTTGGAGCCTTGGATTCCAGCTCATGCGCCGGTTACACCAAACAGTGAACAGGTGGTGTGGGTGTCGTACGCGCACGGCGCGAGGGGGACGATGAAGGCAAATGTCGCCGCCGCCCAGCTCAACGAGATCGCCGAGAAGGTCTGGTCGATGGTGCTCGGCTTGAAGCTTTCACGAGTCACGTGCGACCCCGGTCGTGCCGAAGCGCGCGACTTCGTGCTCGGTAGCGTCACGATTTCGGGCGGGTGGCGCGGTTCCGTGACGCTCGGCTGCACGCCGAGTCTCGCGCGCGACGCCGCTGCCGCCATGTTCGGAAAAACTCCGGCCGAGACCGAGCCCGCAGAGATCACCGACGCTTTCGGCGAGCTCACCAACATGGTGGGCGGAAACTTCAAGACATTGCTCGAGGGGGATTGCCGCCTCTCGGTGCCGAAGGTGGTGGGCACGGTTCCCTACGGCGAGGTCGTCCCTCCGCCGGTGGAGCACCTTTGGTTCGAGTGCACGGGCGGTGTCGTGATCTTGAACGTGCTCGAGCAACGAGAGTAAGGAAAACGAGGATCCATGAACGTATTGGTCGTAGACGATTCCGCAGCGATGCGGAAAATCATCATTTCGGCGCTGGGCAAGACCGAGCTCCGGGGCGCTCGCACGATCGAGGCCACCAATGGCAAGGAGGGTCTCGACAAGTTCCTCGACGGTAATTTCGGCGTCATCCTGAGCGACTGGAACATGCCGGAGATGGACGGCATCGAGTTCGTGAATCGGGTTCGCAAGGTCGACAGCCGGGTCAAGATCATCATGATCACGACCGAGGGCACGATGGGCAAGCTCGAGAGCGCCCTCGACGGCGGGGTCGACGAGTACGTCGTCAAGCCGTTCACCGCCGAGACGCTCGATCGCAAGATCAAGAAGGTCTTGGGCGTCAAATCGTAAGGTTTTGCGCCGGCTTGGAGGGGTCGGTCACATTTCGGTTCGCCCGGGCGTCTTCCCGGCATGGAACCACGAATGAAGAAGCCGTTCGCGCTCCTGCCCGGCGCGTTCGAGGCCATGCAGGCGCTCCACGGGGCAATCATGAAAGCCGGCGTGTCCCGAGCCTCGCTCGAGCTCATGAACCTACGCGCGGAAAGATTCTCGAAATGCACATCGTCCGCGACGCTGCGCGGCTCGACCGAGTCGAGGGGAGCGTTCTCGTGGGCCGTTAGGCGCGCCTGCAACCTCTCGCGCCGCTACCAGCCGCCGAAACTCGTGAGCGTGAAGCAGAAGTGCGGCACGCCCACGACGCCGCCCTTCGGTGCCAGGTAGATTTCGCCGCCGCGGACGCCAATCGCGAGTGACACGTACGGCTGCAAGCTCGTGTCGCAGCGGCTCGCG